>NZ_JAUBRJ010000012.1:74979-133698 GCF_036701805.1 Microcoleus sp. N3A4 | reverse complement strand
CCCCCCCCCCCCCCCCCCCCCCCCCCCCCCCCCCAAACTACAAACCTAAAAAAGAACTTTGGTATTAACCAAAACGACCTTGAATGTAATCCCTCGTACTCGAATTGCTTGCAGACGTAAAAATCCGACTTGTCGGCCCAAATTCAACCAGGCGGCCGATGCGACTTTCATCAGTATTAAAAAATGCCGTGTAATCAGAAACCCGAGCCGCCTGCTGCATATTATGCGTCACAATCACCACAGTTAACTCCTGCCGCAGAGTCTGAAACAACTCCTCAATCTTCATCGTAGAAATCGGATCTAAAGCAGAACAAGGTTCATCCATCAGCAAAATTTTTGGCTGCACAGCCAAAGCCCGAGCAATACAAAGTCGCTGCTGCTGTCCCCCCGAAATCCCTTGAGCCGATTTATTCAAATCGTCTTTCACCTCATCCCAAAGCGCAGCACTTTTGAGTGCAGATTCCACAATTTCATCTAATTCTGCTTTGCTCTTGCGGCCAAAAATCCTGACTCCGTAAGCAATATTATCGTAGATGCTCAGCGGAAAAGGATTCGGTCTTTGAAACACCATCCCAATTTGCCGACGCAAACTATTAATGTTTACTTTTGGGCTGTAAATATCCTGTCCAAAAAACTCTACTCTTCCTTTAATTTGAACCTTTCCCTCCAATTCACCAATCCGGTTGAGAGCTTTGAGAAAAGTTGATTTCCCGCAACCAGAAGGGCCAATAATAGCCGTAACTTGTGGGTGAGGGATATTCATTGATAAATTTTCGAGGACTTTGTGAGTTCCGTAATAAAAATTCAAGTCCTGAACCCGCAGTGCTGGCATTGCATTGGGGTCAATTTCCGGGGTGACATCTTCTAGGAAGTGATCTGTATAGTTGTCTGCTTTTAAGTTAGCTTTAGGTTTCATTATTGGCCTGGTTATAGTGTTAATATTTGATCGATCGATGCACTTGAGTTATTGATTTATCGATTTTGCAAGCGTTTCCGAGTTACTGTACGGGATGCGACGCTAGCAATCAAAACCATGCCCAAAAGGACAGAGGCCGCAGTCCACGCCAATTCGTTCTGCTCCTTGTAAGGAGAGCTGGCGTAGCTATATATTAATACCGACATAGAAGGAGTCGGAGTCAGCAGTGTATCGGGAATTTCTTTGAGTTTTGAGATAGTTTCTGCACCTATCGGGGACTGCATTATCTCGCCCAATTTATCAACTAAAGGAGGCCAAAATTGACTCGACAACGCCGTTACAATCAGCGGTGCGGTTTCGCCGGCGGCCCGAGAAGCAGCGAGTAAAACACCTGTAGTAATAGTCGGGAGTGCTGAGGGAATAATAATCCGAAACATCGTTTGAAAGCGTCCGCCTCCCAAACCAGCAGAAGCGAGGCGGTAAGAAGTAGGCACTAATTTTAATGCTTGTTCTGTTGTCAGAGCAACAACTGGAAGCATGATGATGCCGAGGGCAAAACCGCCGGCTAATGCTGAAAATGCTTTGGTGGTAACGACAATTAGGGCGTAGGAAAAGACGCCAACTACGATCGAGGGAACGCTGCTGAGAATGACGGTGATAAAGCGGATGCTATTAGCCAGCGCTTTGTTATCTCTACCAAACTCGGACAAAAATATTCCCGTCATTACGCCGATTGGAACACTAAATAACGTAGCAATTCCTACCATTAAAGCTGTCCCAAGAATCGCATTTGCAAAGCCGTTGGGCTGGTCTTCAACTCCAACGGGTGCTGGTAGAGACACTAGCACTTCCCAGCTCAAATGTGTGAGTCCTTCTCCCAGGATTTTGTATAAGATAGCAAACAAAGGGAGCAGGGCTAGAGCTGTCAGAGCGAAAGCGATAACTGTCATTCCCCGGCTGAAAAATTTTCGGCTTAGCGACAGGGGATTGTTGATTTCTGCATCCAGAATACTGTTTGATTTTTTTACTTGAGTCATGCAATTTTAGATTTTAGATTTTAGATTTTAGATTGATTCTGCGGATTTATCCGCAAGCTTGTTCTCAGGATGTTACACTTTTCTCTTTCTCCGTCCTGAGCCTGGGAAAGAATACATAAAATGGCTTGTTACCAATTACTTTCGAGCGTGTTAATTTTTAGCTCCCTTGACGCCGATTAGCTGAACTAGCAATACTGCGATCGCATTTACCAACAGAGTGATGACAAATAGAATCAAGGCTAAATACATCAAAGCGCCGATGTGCAGCGGTTCTAGAGCTTCCCGAAATTGACTCGCCAAAACAGCAGGAATTGAGTAGCTGGGAGCTAGCAGGGATTGGTTGATTTGAATCGAGTTGCCAATCACCATTGTGACGGCCATTGTTTCGCCTAAAGCCCGTCCCAAGGCTAAGATTGTAGCGCCGATAATTCCTGAACTAGCTGCTGGTAATAACAGCTTAAATATCGTTTCCCAGCGAGTTGCTCCGAGGGACATGGAAGCACTTCGCAAATCTGCTGGAACTGACATCAATACATCGCGGCTGATGGCGGCTACTGTTGGCAAAATCATAATTGATAACAGTATTCCGGCCGGCAGCATTCCGGGGCCTAAAGGTTCGCTGCTGAACAGGGGAAACCAACTGAAATTATCGAACAATGACTGCTGCAATGGCAACAAAAAGGGAATCAAAACAAAGATTCCCCATAAGCCAACTATCACGCTGGGAATGGCCGAGATTAATTCAACCATGAATCCCAAGGGCGATCGCACCCAAACGGGTAAGAAGTTCTCGCTAGTAACTATAGCTACTGACAGCCCTAAAGGAAGTGCGATGATTATGCCGATCGCAGAACTAATTACAGTACCGTAAATAAACGGCAAAGCCCCAAACTGCAACTCGCCGATATCCCACTTAGGATTCCACAAGAATGAGAGTCCAAAATGGCTAATAGCTGGCCAAGCATCTTTAAAAATTATCGCACTCATCCAAAACAGCGTGCCCGCTGTCGCTAAGGCAAAAGCCCATACAAATAGTGTAAATCCTGACTCCATCCATAAACCTTCACCAGCAGTATCTGTCAAATCTACTTCTGTGTTTATTTCTGCCGGTTGCCGAGTCAAGTTTTTCTGTTTTTTTGAAATATTGGTCATAGCCGATTTAGTATGCAAATAGCGAAATATTTGCTTGAAAGATGAGTAATTCTAATGAGCTTGTAGGGTGCACTTTGTAGCGAATTCTCGATCCCCCTAAATCCCCCTTAATAAGGGGGACTTTGAACCCTAACCCCCCTTAACAAGGGGGACTTTGAACCATCTTGTCCCCCCCTTGTTAAGGGGGGTTAGAGGGGATCTAGGAGCTAGGGGGGAGCGAAAGGAATGTAAAATTTAGATGGGCCTCAGCTTAACTCATAACTCCCTGCGATCGCCCTCTCTTAACCTCTGGCAACCACACTCTGATTAACTGTTTGAACCACCTTTTGAGCTGTAGCTGAAGGAATTGTAGTATACTCTAGCTGTTTGTTGATACCTTGACCGGTAGTCATCACCCAATTAACCATCTTTTTAATAGCATCTGCTTTTGCAGCAGGATACTGTTTGTAGATTAACAGCCAAGTCAAGCCAACAATCGGATAACCGTCGTTAGGATTTCCTTCTACTAAGCGGAAGTCTGCGGGGAATGTTTCCCCTGCTAAAGCTTTCTCTGCTTCAGCCAAGCTAGGATCTACAAACCGGCCAACTTTATTTTGAATAAACGCTGTTTGGAGATTGTTTTGCCGAGCATAAGTATCTTGAACGTAGCCGATCGCACCCGCTGTATTTTTCACCAAAGCAGCTACGCCGGGGTTTCCTTGACCGCTGACAGCGGTGTCTGGCCACTTCGGCTGAGCGGCAGCTTTGATGCTGCTGCCGATCGCCTGCAAGTGGTTAGAAAAAATAAAGGTTGTACCGCTGCTGTCTGCGCGTACAGCTACTCGAATTGGAGTATTTGGTAAATTTTTAGCTTGTCCAGAAATTCCGGCTATTTTAGCATCATTCCAGCGGGTAATTTTGCCTTCAAAGATGCCTTTCACGGCATCGTTATTTAGCCTCAGATTGTTCACTCCGGGCAAGTTGTAAACAACTGCAACAGCGCCGCCAGCAGTCGGAACCGCCATGACGCCGCGCTTTACCTCAGCTATTTGTGCAGAAGTCATCAGCGCGTCGCTGCCTGCGAAATCAACAGTGCCTGAAATTAATGCTTTGATGCCAGCACCGCTGCCGGTTCCTTCGTAGTTTACAGTAATTTGATTTGCACTTCTCATCTGAGAGAAGTAGCGATCGTAAAGAGGTTTGGGGAAAGTTGCTCCCGAACCGTTTAGTGTTACGGCAGCTACAGCGGAACTAATCAAAGTCAGCGAAAATGCCGCTGCTGCTAGTGTCACTATAAAACCACGTCGCCAACGTCCTGTGAAAAAATTCATACTCCTCCTCTCCCTTAATAGCCGGCTTTGCAAATCTCCTCCATAGGATAGACTGAAATCCCAAAGGAAAGGGATATAAAAGAATAAGCTTGTTTTAAATTTTGGTTAATTTTAGATTAAATAATAAAAGAATAAGCTTGTTTTAAATTTTGGTTAATAATAGATTAAATTTTCAGACAGAAGACTCAGAGACCGGATTTCTTAAATAAGTCAGGGAGCTGACTGTGCGATCGCCACTTGATGCTCCTTACCCTTTTTCTGAACTTTCAATTTTTGGCACGACTGCAAAAAATCGTGAAAATTGCTACCCAAATGCAGCGATTGCAGCTTTTTAGTAATTGGTTGACCGTATTGCTTGTGAAATTCGGTGGCTACCTGGTTGATCCCAATGTAATTGCCTGGAGATTTAGCAGTTAATGCCAGTACAATATTTGCTATAGATGCCTCCAGGGCGGCTGAGGACTCTGTTTTTGAAGCCGCTGCTGCTTTTGGAGCGATCGCCACTTGATGTTCCTTACCGAGCAATTCCATTTTGAAAACAGACGGACGCGATTGAAAAAACTTAATTAGACTAGAATCAGCCAAAAAGTTTTTCACAACTAAATCGGCATGACACTGATATTTAGTATAAAATTGTTTGTTGATTTTTGTGACAGGAATAGCATTTTGTTTTAACTCAACTATCGCTTTCGCAATCATTGCTACAAGTATCTTTTCTAAAGCATCCAGGGAATTAATCCCAATTGAATTGACTGACTTGGTTTCGGAAACTTTCTGGGGTTCAATATCTAGATCGACGACAAGAGGAGTTACACACTCTTTAGTCCCAGAAGAAATTTTGTCTTCTGCTGACTCCCACAGTGCTGCTGCATGGGAAGTTGTAGAATTGAAATCAACAGTATGGCGCTCTTGAAAAAGCTTAGCCACACTAGAAAATCGAGCGAGACGCTCATCAATAGATTTATGTTCAGCCTTCAACAACTCGGCAACTTGATTAGCCAATTCTTCAAAACTAGGGATTTCCTCTTCCCTTTCGCAAGAATAGTGCTTACTCTCACCAGTCTGACAGTTTTCTACAGCCAAAACAGCATTTTGACGCCCCACCCGAAAGACTGTCAATCCCTGATTTTGCAATTGATTGCAAAGATGATTTAACAAACCATCCGAAGAACAGACCAAAACTTGTCGCACATCCCGATATCGATATAAAATAGCAGCGCCAAAAGCAATCATTTTACCGTCAGCACTATTAGCACCGCCCGGAACGTGAATCAGTTCGTAACCGCGATCGTAAAGTTCAGCATCCAACTTGCTCGTACTCGGATTTTTCCAGTTAGCAAAAGCTATTTTAACTTGCAGGGGATAGTCGCACAAACTGGCTAAAAATTGTTCTGTATAAACGTTAAGTTTCAGATTTTCTGCATCTAACAGCAAAATCGCAATCCCGCAGGACTCTGTGGTGGTTGCAGGGGCGATTTCCTTCGGGATAGCTTCGCTTAACCGTGTTTCGGTGCATTGGCGACTTAAAGACTGCGGACTCAAATGCTCAACGAATTGTTTGCGACAAGCCTTGCAAAGATACCGCTGGTGACCGTTAGGACGGCCATTTTTACGGAGTTGGTCTGATTCGCATCTTGGACATTTCATTTAACCATTATTACAGCCGGCTCCCTCAGCAGCAAAAAATTACCTATCTTCTTTTTGTTCTTGCTTCGCGCCCTTCGCGTCTTCGCGGTTCATTAAATAGATATCCCTCGAGCAGTTCAGAAGCCCCATAATAGTAAAAGAAACTTAACATTTATTTAAACACAATGGCAAGAGACTTGCGGGGATTCCTCAAACTACTCGAAGAACGGGGACAACTGCGCCGGATTAGCGCCTTAGTCGATTCCGACCTCGAAATTGCCGAAATTTCCAACCAAATGCTGCAAAAAGGCGGCCCTGGGCTGCTGTTTGAAAACGTCAAAGGCGCAGATTTCCCCGTCGCGATTAACCTGTTGGGTACGGAACAGCGGGTTTGTTGGGCGATGAACATGGAAAAGCCCGCAGAACTAGAAGAGCTCGGCAAAAAACTGGGAATGCTGCAACAGCCAAAACCGCCGAAAAAGATTTCCCAAGCGATAGAATTCGGCAAAGTGTTGTTCGACGTAGTGAAAGCCAAACCCGGCCGCGACTTTTTCCCAGCTTGTCAGCAAGTGGTACTTGAGGGAGAAGGGCTGGATTTGAACAAAATCCCGATGATTCGCCCTTATCCGGGAGATGCGGGCAAAATTATCACCCTGGGTTTGGTAATTACCAAAGATTGCGAAACGGGCACACCGAATGTGGGGGTTTATCGGTTGCAGTTGCAGTCAAAAAACACGATGACTGTACACTGGTTATCGGTGCGGGGCGGGGCGCGGCACTTGCGGAAAGCGGCGCAGGCTGGTAAAAAATTGGAAATTGCGATCGCCCTTGGAGTCGATCCTTTAATCATCCTCGCCGCAGCAACGCCAATTCCTGTAGATTTATCGGAATGGTTATTTGCCGGACTTTATGGCGGTTCCGGCGTGCAATTGGCCAAGTGCAAAACCGTAGATTTGGAAGTACCGGCGGACTCGGAAATTGTGTTAGAAGGAACGATTACGCCGGGTGAAGTTCTGCCCGACGGGCCATTCGGCGATCACATGGGTTATTACGGCGGCGTGGAAGATTCGCCGTTGGTTCGATTCAACTGCATGACGCACCGGAAAGACCCGATTTATCTAACTACGTTTAGCGGGCGGCCGCCGAAAGAAGAAGCAATGATGGCGATCGCGCTTAACCGTATTTATACCCCTATTTTGCGGCAGCAAGTATCGGAAATTGTCGATTTCTTCTTACCGATGGAAGCCCTGAGTTATAAAGCGGCAATTATCTCGATCGATAAAGCATATCCCGGTCAAGCGCGCAGGGCTGCTTTAGCATTTTGGAGTGCATTACCGCAGTTTACTTACACTAAGTTTGTGATTGTTGTCGATAAAAGTATCAACATTCGCGACCCGCGTCAAGTAGTTTGGGCAATTAGTTCTAAAGTCGATCCGGTTCGGGATGTATTTATTCTGCCGAATACGCCTTTTGATACGTTAGATTTTGCCAGTGAAAAGATTGGTTTGGGAGGCAGAATGGGGATTGATGCTACTACGAAGATGCCGCCGGAAACGGATCACGAATGGGGTGAAGTTTTGGAGTCCGATCCGGATGTGGCGGCGATGGTAGAAAGGCGTTGGGCTGAGTACGGTTTGGCTGATTTGAATTTGGGAGAAGTCGATCCGAATTTGTTTGGATATGAGATGAGGTAGGGAGTTAGGCATTGGCCATTAGTGTCAATTTAAGCTGTCAGCCCACCAAGTCCGTTAGTCATCCCGCGAGTCCGCCAGGGAATGAATTCCACGGGGCTTATAGCTAAAGTCCTCGCTATGAGGACTGAAGAACTCATTAGTCCTCTTTGAGAGGACTTTCGCTTTGAGGCAGGGGTTTCAACCCTTGCCGGACTATGAGTTTTACCTTAAGTTGACACCAATGGGAATTGCCTTGTTGTCCATACCAAAGAAGAATAGAGGTAGAAAGAACGATCCAAAATCTTGATATCGATCGCACAATTGCTGCTTGGTCATCTATTGCTAAAATGGTTTTTGTCCCTCACACCCAACAGGAATACGAGCGTTTAGTCGAACTACTAGATAGCCTTATCGATCGAATCGGCGAGGATGAAAGCCATCCCCTTGCTTCGATGATGGACGTTATTGGTGTCTTAATCGAAAACTATGAAGCTGAACATATTCCTGAATTAGAAGAGGTTGTGTAACTCACTATTCCGCTTTGCGGGGGTGATTTGATTTAGCAGCAAAACTGCGAAAGTTTTATTATATCCTAAAGTTTGTGCCACAATTGAGGAACGAACGATTAATCCCACTGACGAACAAGCCCAAGCCTGTCTGCGCGTTTGCCAGATGTTCTCTAGCTACTACCGAGATATTCAACTATTCCGTTTTAATTCTCAAACCACAGAAGTGTATATTTTCGTAAGTGATGAGCTGCAAGTAATCGTATCTAGTAATGGACTTTGGAGGTTTTTAGATGAAACCGAACTTTGATGAAATGAGCAGATCCGAATTAAAAGCTTACGTGCTATCGCATCGGCATGATGATGAAGCGATTCGGATATTTTTTGGTCGCCGCAATCCCCGTGATTCAGAAGCGACATGGTACGGGCCGATGTGTACTCCTGAAGGTTTACCCATTGCAGAAAATATTCGCATCGCTGAGGAAGCAATTAAGAAAAAAGCTGAAATCGATCGCGAAAAACAAAAACAAATAAAAAAAGCACAGGAGGATCGATTACGCCAAACATTAGAACGGGAAATTGAGGCAAAACTTCGATCGCAAATTGAATTAGAAGTAGAAGCAAAGTTGCAGGAAAACTTAGAAAAAGAAATTGAGGATCTGATAAGTGCGATCGCCAAATTTTTAGCATCAACTAGCGACTTGACCTCAAGACTGGCAGGGCCGATCGCACTTTTGGCAATTCGTGCCGGAATTGAAGATTTTGGTGATGTCTAGAATGGGCGATCGAATTGAGTGCGATCGAGACTTATGCGCTTCGTCAGAGAAACCGGGTTTTTTACCAAATCTGCTGGCTGTAACGAAGTTTTCTCGTAAAAACCCGGTTTCTGACCACCCATTTGGAGTTTGATAAACTTAAAGTAGTGAATCAAGATACACCATGACATCCCAACTTCAACAAGCCATCAATCTGGCTCAGTCACTTTCATTCGCAGAGCAGCTTGAACTCCTAAAAACACTATCCACGATCGTTCAACAAACCCATTCTCTAGAAAACCAAATCACGCCCGAAGCAGACACAGACTTTTCAGGAGAAAGCTTTCGCACATCCTGGCGACAAGCTGTAACCGGACGAACTCTACCCCTTTCTGAACTTTGGGAGGGCATCGACGTTGACTGACACGCCTTTGGTCGAAATTCGGTTGACCCCTGAGTTTCAGCGCAAACTGAGAACCCTAGCAAAGAAATATCGCCAAATCCAAGCCGATCTTCATCCTATCCTTGAGCAGTTGCAATTAGGAGCATTTCTTGGAGATCAAATCCCTGGTATTGGCTCTATCGTTATGAAAGTGCGGCTTAAGAATAGCAATATTCAAAAAGGTAAAAGTGGTGGTTATCGCCTGATTTACTGGATTTCATCGCCTGAGTTGATTGTTTTATTAGACATTTACTCAAAGTCTGACCAGCAAGATATCGAAGTAGGGGAGATTCGCCAAATTATTAAAGAATTCAGCACGCAATCTGAAGAAACAGATGTTTAAAGTGATTCAGGACACGGCAGTGCCGTTTCCCTACCATTAATCGGGCGATGGTTACATTTCTCATCGAAGGCTCATGATTATTTTGGGGTAGGGAAACGGCATTGCCGTGTCCAGAGTTGCTAGCAACCGAATTAACCCCATTTTCCCAGCGACAAATCAGTTTACCGTTCCAAAACCTCAACCAAGTCTTCCACCATCACATCGAACACTTCAGCAAGTTTCTGCAAAGCCGTATAGTCCACCGTTGCCATTTTGGGGGCTTGGGCGTATTTTTTAACCGTGCTGTAAGGAATTCCCGTTCTGTCAGAAACTTCTTTCAGCGTCCAGCCTTTCTCCTGCGCTAGTTCTCGAACTCGCAACCTAATTAACCCCATTTTCCCGCTGACAAATCAGTTTATTGTTCCAAAATCTCAACCAAATCTTCGATCGCAATATCGAACGCACGGGCCATCTTGTCCAAAGCTGTGTAATCTACAGTTGCCATACCTGGAGAATTGGCATAGGTAATGATCGTGGTATATGGAATACCTGTTCTTTTGGATACTTCTGTCAGATTCCAACCCTTCTCTTGAGCAAATTCTCGAACTCGCAGCCTAATTCGTCCCATATTCCCAACGATAAATCAGCCTACTCTTCCAAAATCTCAACTAAATCTTCGATCGCAATATCAAACACGCGAGCCATTTTGTTTAAAGCTGTGTAATCTACCGTTGCCAGCTTGGGAGAATGGGCATAACTTCTAACGGTACTGTAAGGAATGCCCGATCGCTCAGAAACTTCTTTCAACGTCCAACCCTTCTCTTCCGCTAGTTCTCGAACTCGCAACCGAATTAACCCCATTTTCCCGCTGAAAAATCAGTTTACCGTTCCAAAACCTCAACCAAATCTTCCACCATCACATCGAAGACTTCAGCAAGTTTCTGCAAAGCCGTGTAGTCCACCGTTGCCATTTTGGGGGCTTGGGCGTATTTTTTAACCGTGCTGTAGGGAATTCCCGTTCTGTCAGAGACTTCTTTCAGCGTCCAACCCTTTTCCTCAGCTAGTTCTCGAACCCGCAACCGAATTAGCCCCATCTTCCCGCTGATAAATCAGTTTACTGTTCCAGAATTTCCACTAAATCCTCGATCGCAATCTCAAAAGCACGAGCCATCTTGTCCAAAGCCGTGTAGTCAACGGTAGCCATGCCTGGAGAATTAGCATAGGTGGCGATTGTGGTGTATGGAACACCTGTTCTGTTGGAGACTTCCCTGAGAGTCCAACCCTTCTCTTGAGCAAATTCTCGAACTCGCAGTCTAATTCGTCCCATTCCGCCCTTGACAATTACGAGTAGTCGTAATTTAATGAATATACAGTTAATAGCGATCGCCCTCGGACCTGAGAAATCTAGAGCGATCGCCTTTCATTCACCACCCACAAAAGTGGGAAGGATTTTCCTATGATACCAAAACAACCGACTTATCGCGATCGACTTCAACCTTGGCATCTAATTCGCCACCTCCCCAAGTGTCAGCGGTTAACAGTCGCCCGTTTCGCCCGCCGCCGAGATGCCGAATCTTACCTAAACGCACTGCGCCGCTTAATGCCCGCAGTCCCGCATACAATTGTGTTCGTAAATGCGGTGTCCGTGTTAGATGAAAACAGCGTTCCAATTCCAACAGAATTGCCGATCGAAGTTTAATGCGATCGAACTGATATTGTATTTGTTGCCATATTCCGGCGGGGGTTTAAACCCCCGACGGACTAATGTTGCTAAACTGTAAATAGACTTGAGTCAAGGAGTCAAATCAATGCCATCTCCGTTTCCCGGTGTAGATCCCTATTTAGAACATCCTAACCTATGGCCTGAATTACATCACTGGTTGATTAGTGAAATTGCCAGATTTTTATCTCCGCAACTGCGTCCTAAATATCGAGTTGCCGTAGAGTTGCGAATGTATGAAACCAGCGGCGAAAATTCAGTGCTTGTCGGTATTCCCGATGTGACTGTACAGCGTTCTCAGACATCAAATAACCCCGGAGCAAATGTGGCTGTTTTGTCACCTCCAACACAACCGGTGACGGTGACTCTTCCTATACCTGAGATTATTAAGGAAGGTTATTTAGAGATCAGAGGAGTGGAAACAAAAGAAGTAGTCACAACGATCGAAATCCTTTTACCTACTAATAAACGACCTGGAAAAGGCAGGCAAATGTATGAAAAAAAACGCGAACAAATACTGGGCAGTCGCACTCATTTGATTGAGATTGATTTGCTGCGGCGCGGTGAACCAATGCCAATTTTTGGCAATAATCTTGACAGTCAATATCGGATTTTGGTCTGTCGGGGAAATCGCCTTCCATCCGGCGATATGTATCCTTTTAATATTCAAGATTCAATTCCTGCTTTCCCGGTGCCTTTGCGTCCCGAAGACTCTGAACCTATTGTCGATCTGCAAATGCTTTTCAATCAAGTATACGATATTGCGGGTTACGATATGGAAATAGATTACTGTCGGGAGCCAATACCGCCATTATCTGAAACAGATGCAGCTTGGGCAGATGCTTGGTTGCGCGATCGGGGATTGCGGGAATAATTAAAATTTGTCACTCGGCGATTGCGATCGCTATTATATGAAAACAGCGTTCCCATTCCTGCTGTCTAAAGAACAGGCTTTCCGGCCTGTTCCACAAATATTAAAATGTTGCTAAACTGTAAATAGACTTGAGTCAAGGAGTCACATCAATGCCATCTCCCTTTCCCGGTATGGACCCGTATTTAGAGCATCCCGAACTCTGGCCTGCCCTACACCACTGGCTAATTATTGAAATTGCCAGATTATTATCTCCGCAATTACGTCCTAAGTATTTAGTGTCTGTAGAAGTGAGAATGTATGAAACCGCTGACGACAATTTATCAATTGGCATTCCTGACGTAAACGTAATTCAGCCAAGAACTACAACCGAATTAATCACAACATCAAACGTAGCCGTTGCAGCGCCACCAACACAACCCTTGACAGTAAATATTCCCATGCCCTACCAGGTTCGGGAAGGCTATTTAGAAATTAGAGAAAGAGGAAACCAAGAACTAATTACCCTGATTGAAATCCTCTCGCCTAGCAATAAGCGCACAGGAAAAGGACGACAAATGTACGAGGAAAAGCGAGAAGAAATTTTAGGTAGCCGCACTCATTTAATTGAAATAGATTTATTGCGGCGCGGTCGAAAAATGCCAATTATTGGCAATGATGTTGAAAGTCACTATAGCGTTTTGGTGTGTCGGGGAAATCGCCGTCCCAGAGCAGATTTATATGCTTTTAACGTGCAGAACCCGATGCCTGCCTTTCATCTGCCGCTGCGATCGGGCGATACCGAACCTGTCATAAACTTGCAGGAATTATTCACTCAAATTTACGACATAGCAAGTTACGACCTCAAGATAGATTATCGCAACTGGGAAGTCATACCACCGCTGTCAGAGGCCGATACAATTTGGGCAGATGCTTGGTTGCGCGATCGAGGATTGCGAGATTGATTGGGCGTGCAGCTATGCTCTTAGTCTGCGAAGGCAGACTTCGTTTCTGTAGAAGCGATTTCAATCGCCGAGTAACTTAATTCAACAATTGCTTAACAGCTAAACATCTTGACTTTGCATCAACCGCTGCTTCAAACGCGCCGGATCTCCGCGATCGACCACTTGGCCCTTTTCCAACAAAAAAGCCCCATCGCAGTAATTCAACTCATCCAAACGGTGAGTCACCCACAAAGCCGTAATCCCGCGATTTTTCACCAATCCCTGCACCGCCGCCACCAAATCCAACTGAGAATCAGGATCTAACAAAGCCGTCGGTTCGTCCAACAGCAGAATTTCGCAGTGACGGGCGATCGCCCCAGCCAGCGCAATCCGCTGCTTCTGTCCCCCACTCAAAGCATAAATCGGCCGCCGCTGCAAATCCAGCAAATTCACAGCCTCCAAAGCCTCCGCCACCCTCTCGCGCACCTGAACGTTAGAAAGCTTTTCCTCCACCAAACCAAAAGCCACATCCGCACCCACAGTCGGCATCACCAGTTGGTGATCCGGGTTTTGGAACACAAAACCCACCCGCCCGCCCAAGTCAATTTCCCCCGACTGGGGGTGCAGGAGCCCAGCCATCAGCCTCAACAGCGTAGACTTCCCGCTGCCGTTAGTGCCCAAAAGCATCCAAAACTCGCCCTTGGGTACATCCAGAGAGCAACCTTGCAACACTCGATCGCCCGACGGCCAGCAAAAACCCAAATCCCGCACAGCAACCGCTGACTGGCCCATATCGGCACCAACACCCCCAGCCCTCATTCTGCTGCCGACATCGAGACAAAACCCGGGGATCTGCCTGTAGATGACGCCCCCGATTTCTGAGAAACCACCACCCCAGAAATCTCGCTGCTGAGCACAGCCACCTTTTTCTCAGGATTTTTCTCGCAAGTGAGTTCCAATATTTGCGGTTGGGAGTTGCGAATCGCCTCTAAAACCTGCTGGTAAACAGCCTCAGCGTCCTCCGCCAACTTCCGCTGCACCGACAGCGAGACGGGCGTATTCTTCACAATGATGTCAATGCTGAACATATAGTCTTAAAAACCTAAGTTTGGAGCTCTATCCTCAGTATATATATAGGATAGTCCTGGACGCACGTACTGCGATTTTCTGTCCTCCGCGAACGTAGTCAAGCAATCTCAAACCCTTGATTTAACGCCCTTGAGTGCGTAAGTCCTGTAGACTTACCCAAACAAACCCAGTTTCTTAGAAAAATCAGAGGTTGAGGACGATATATATGAAGCAACAGGGTTGCTGACGGAAAGCCCAGAGAGTCTCATAGAGTAGAAATTCCCAAATGTAGAGCAAGGACTTCGGCGACTTCGAGGGCTTCGGGGACTTCGGGGACTTCGGACAAGTCAAGATCCGGAAGTTTTTTAAGAAAAACTTG
Source organism: Microcoleus sp. N3A4 (assembly GCF_036701805.1). Lineage (NCBI taxonomy): Bacteria > Bacillati > Cyanobacteriota > Cyanophyceae > Oscillatoriales > Microcoleaceae > Microcoleus > Microcoleus sp. N3A4. Next base: position 118,998 of record NZ_JAUBRJ010000012.1, on the reverse strand, counting down.
CTCTTGTAAAGAATTACCCCTATAATCGTCAATACGGTAAAGAAAAGTAAACTCTGTTCATAATCCAACTCGTTTTCTGCTAAGCAGAGGCAACGGTTGGAGACCAATGATCTAGAGACCGATCCGCTGTAATTATATCCATTTGGAGATTTGCGTAATGACAATCGCAGTCGGACGCGCCCAGAACGAAAGAGGCATCTTTGATGTCCTCGACGACTGGCTCAAACGCGATCGCTTCGTCTTCGTAGGCTGGTCTGGCATCCTGCTATTCCCCTGCGCCTACCTAGCCATCGGTGGCTGGTTAACAGGCACCACCTTCGTCACCTCCTGGTACACCCACGGTTTGGCAAGCTCCTACCTCGAAGGAGCCAACTTCCTCACCGTAGCAGTCTCCACCCCAGCCAACAGCCTCGGACACTCCCTGCTGTTCCTGTGGGGCCCCGAAGCACAGTGGGACTTCACCCGCTGGTTCCAACTCGGCGGCCTGTGGACATTTGTTGCCCTCCACGGCGCTTTCGCACTTATAGGCTTTTGCCTGCGTCAGATCGAAATCTCCCGTTTGGTAGGCATCCGCCCCTACAACGCCCTAGCATTCACAGGCCCGATAGCCGTGTTTGTTTCGGTGTTCCTGCTTTACCCCTTGGGTCAATCAGGCTGGTTCTTCGCCCCCAGTTTCGGCGTCGCAGCAATTTTCCGCTTCCTGCTATTCCTGCAAGGCTTCCACAACTGGACGCTCAACCCCTTCCACATGATGGGCGTTGCAGGCATCTTGGGCGGCGCGCTGCTGTGCGCCATCCACGGTGCAACCGTAGAAAACACCTTGTTTGAAGACGGCGACGGTGCTAACACCTTCCGCGCCTTCAACCCAACTCAGTCAGAAGAAACCTACAGTATGGTCACAGCCAACCGTTTTTGGTCGCAAATCTTCGGAATTGCCTTCTCCAACAAGCGCTGGTTGCACTTCTTCATGCTGTTCGTGCCAGTCACAGGCTTGTGGATGAGCTCCATTGGCATCGTCGGTTTAGCATTAAACCTGCGCGCCTATGACTTCGTATCACAAGAATTGCGCGCGGCCGAAGATCCTGAGTTTGAAACGTTCTACACTAAGAACATTCTGCTTAACGAAGGCATTCGTGCTTGGATGGCTCCTACCGACCAACCTCACGAAAACTTCATCTTCCCTGAAGAAGTTCTGCCTCGCGGTAACGCTCTGTAATCAGCGCGAAATATCAAAAATTCCAACATTTTAAAAGGGTAAGATCGAGCAATTTAGGCTTTACCCTTAATGTTTAAAAAGCTCCTGCCGATCGGCGGGAGCTTTTTATTTTATTAAAAGTCTTGTTGCGCCATTCTATAAAAAATAAAAGCGAGATAGAGATAAAAATAATGGGTAGACGAAGAACCGCAGCAGCATTAAAAATTGGGATGGAAATTCCATAAAAGCGTGAGGCTGCTAAAATGGCGCAAAAACTCGCTACTACCCCAAAAACTTTATACGCCAAAAGAATGCTCGACTGAAGTATACCTGCCTGAGTAACCGCTCTTAACAGACAAACCTTTAATCCTTTAAAATTGGGTTAATTACCGTAACTGTTGACGTTCTCGGTTGCATTGGCATTGTACCAGCTTGTTAACTCAACAACAGTCAAATTCTGCCTTCGATCGATGATCTGGCAGACTTTCGCTAAACCAGACGACATCGCCACATCTGGCAAACTCCTATCTGCCAAGCAATCGAGCAGCAGCCGATCGCACATTACCCGCTTTAGATCGATCGCCCCAGAACCCAGCAATCCGCTCAAAATCTCGATCGTCCAATTGCTGTAGAGATCGATCTAAAACCTTGCTGCAGCAGTAATTTCCCCCGATCTTGCAAAAATCTCAATTTGCATCCCCCCACTTCTAATTCCTTGTGTTATTCTAATAATTGTGACTGCTGGAATGATACTCAGAACGCAAGTTCTTTCGGTAACGCTGGCAATGGCTAGCGCACAAATCATCACCTTAAATCTTGTATTTAGGTGATGTGCGTTCAAATATAAAGCCATTTAGCTAAACCTGGAGGTGATGCCCATGATAGAAAGTAGTAAACGCATGGGTCATCAGATTGGAAACTACCGGCTGTGCGCCGGGGCCGCTCACTAGCAGTCAGCCGTCGTTTCCAACTGGAAACGACTTCCACGGGGAACCAGGCTGAGCTAGGGATTCTCCCGGCAGTCAGGTTCTAATCTGAAGACCCGCTAGACCGCTCTCACCTCAAATAGTGTTAAATCTTGAGTATGAAAACTTGAGCCTCAACACTATTGGTGAGAGCGGATAGTTTTTGGTAGGATTTTCCGCAAGTGGACTCTGAATCTGCCATTGCTCATCCCAAAATACAAAAAAAATTATGGCTGACCTACTTAACGATACTGAAATTCAAGAGCGCGCCAGTCTATTGTCAGGATGGACAGTTGAAGGAAAGCAACTGCGCTGTACCCGTTCATTTAAAGATTTTATCGAAGCGATCGCATGGGTGAATAAGTTGGTCGCCCCCTCAGAAGCCGCAGGACATCACCCAGACATAGAAATCTCCTACAACAAAGTTACAGTTAACTTGACAACTCACGATGCCGGAGGCTTAACTGAGAAAGACTTTGAGCTAGCCCAAGAGATTTCTACGCTAGATTAAAAAAGTTGCGTTTTCCCAACAGGAGCCACTGCATCTAGCGACAGTCCCAGATCGCCGAAATCTCGCCAATAAAAAATCGACTCTGGGTTAGAATCGGGTGTGAAAAAGTGTAGATGCCAAAAGTCCAATGTTTCTCACATCTTGCACCATTCTCAAGAACGGGCAAGATGCCCGTTCCACAAAAGATAAATTTTCTCGCTTCACAGGCCGGAGAGCCTGTTCCTAAAAGGCTAGTTGAGAATGGTGCAACTTATAAGATGTTTCAGACTTTCAGGTCTTTCATACAGGATTATTGATTCATTTAACGAGCTGGCGCCGCTTGCGACTGGATTACTCCTGTTTGAGTAGAGGTAAATTCTCCACAAGCGTAAATTCCGGTATGCCCTACCGTACTTAATTAGTTATTGACCGTAAGTTAGGTTTTTTTCAAATGCGAGCTTTCCTACACTGCAACACCTATCGGTGTGATGGAGCGCTCAACTAATCCAGCTAAGTTTTTACCTTGTCTAGTTATACTTAATTTTAGACCTATGACGATCGCAGCAGCGCCAGCACAAGGCCGAGAAAAAAGAACACGGGGACTAAAGTCCCTTGAGACGTTCGGCGAAGCGAGCGTGGAGCCGTCGAGCCGTCGCTTGTCATCCGGGTTCGATCGGGAGGCAATGTTTTCAATCTCTCAGAATATGTTTATAAAAGGCTATTCGCCATCCTCCGACGATGATCGTATTTGAAAAGCCAGAGTTCAAGAACAAGTCTGCGGCAGAAAAAACAGATCTGATAGAAAAGCTTTTAGATATTGGCGCGGCTCTGTCGAGCGCCCAAGATTTGGGCGACTTGTTAAACTTAATTTTATCCAAAAGTAGAGAAATTACCTACAGCGATGCTGGCAGCGTTTACTTAGTAGATCACAGCGACGAAACATCTAAGCTGCTGTTCAAGGTAGCCCAAAACGCTTCTCAAGCCAGACTGTCGTTTAAGGAGTTTGCCCTTCCGCTGACAGACAAAAGCTTGGCGGGATACGTGGCAATTACAGGTCAAAGTTTGAACCTGTCTGATGCCTACGACTTACCCCCGGGCGTACCCTACCAGCTAGATACCAGTTTTGACAGGGATATTAATTACCGCACTTGCTCGGTAATGGTACTGCCGATGCAAAACCGACAGGGCGAGACAATAGGCGTGCTGCAACTGATCAACCGCAAAACAAAAGCAGATGCGGTGCTGAGTGCAGAGAATGCCTGGGAATCGACGCAGCAGTATTCGGAGTGGGAAGAAAGGATAGTTCGCTCGCTCGCTTCTCAAGCAGCAATCTCGATCGAGCGCAATCAACTCCAAGAAAGCATAGAACATTTGTTCGAGGGCTTCGTCAAAGCCTCAGTGCAAGTCATAGAAGCCAGAGACCCCTGTACCTACGGCCATTCAGAACGAGTAGCAGCCCTCACAGTACGCCTGTCAGAAGAAGTAAACACCGTCAGCAGCGGAGGACTGCGCTCTGTTTACTTTAACAACCGCCAAATTCAAGAAATTCGCTACGCCGCCCTGCTGCACGATTTTGGCAAAATCGGAGTCTCCGAAGCAGTTTTGACCAAACAGAAAAAGCTCTACCCCGCACAGCTAGAAATCATTCGCCACCGCTTTGGCTTAGCTCAACGGACGATGGAAATGGAATGCGTCCAGTCTAAATATAAATACTTGCTGGAGCATTCAGCCTACCGAAAACACCCGAGCGACGAGCCAGAGTGCGCTCAATGCCAGGAAATCGAACAGCTAGATACTAAGCTAGCAGAGGCGAAAACCCGATTAGCAGAATACTGGGAAGTGCTGCTAGAGGCAAACGAGCCTCACATTATGGCAGCAGAACCCCTAGCTCAACTGCGAGAGATTTCTCGGCAAACTTACAGAGATATAGACGGGGCAATTAAACCGCTGCTAACCCCAGACGAGATCGTGCAGTTGATGGTGTCGAGGGGCAACCTGACGGCGGAAGAACGATCGGCAATAGAATTTCACGTAACTCACACTTACGAGTTTCTCACTCAAATTCCTTGGACAAAGGATTTAAAAAATGTTCCCGACATTGCCTACGGACATCACGAAAAACTCGACGGCACAGGCTATCCGCGAGGTTTAAACAAGTCAGAAATCCCCATTCAAGCACAATTGATGACGATCGCCGATATTTACGACGCCTTGACAGCAGGCGATCGCCCCTACAAGCGAGCTCTGCGTACAGAGGCAGCGATGAAAATTTTGCGGCAAGAAGCAGCTCACCACAAAATCAACGCCGATTTGTTAGAATTGTTCGACCACCGCCGAGTATTTAGCGTCCTCGGACACAGCTTGGAGGTGAAATTTGAATCAGCCTAGACGAGTCGGGCGTGCTGTGCTAAAAAGTAAATAGGCGATCGAGCGCTATCAAGTGTAAGCAGTCACATCAATCGACAGCCAAAGTCTTGTCTGGTTTTGACGCGGTTGAGTACAGGGTAAAAAACAGGCTCTCCGCAGCAGCCAGTCACATCTATACACTCGGTCAGCCCGAAAGAATCAAAAGAAAAAGTGAATTTTAGGTCTCTTTTTAGAGTATGCTAGTTGAGCAACGACTGACCACATAGAAGACTAGAAAAGTTTCTCTGTAATCGGTGTGAGGATGAGAGTGAATATGTCGAAATTTTTGTGGAGTTACCTACTAATCAGCCCAGCAGTCTTAGGAGCTACCCTAGTAGTTTCTTCGAGCGCGATGGCAGCAGACGCTCAGCAGGCTGCTGATGCGCTCAAGCCGGCTGCCGCCAAAGCTGAAACCGCTGAAACCTCCGAAGCGAAACTAAATGCTTTAGCTGCTGTTTCCGAAACAACTGCAGCCTCCGAGCCAGTCGAAGAAATTTCCCAAGTCGCTGGCAGCGAAACCCAGGCAGCGATTGCAGATTCGGACACGACTGCAACTGAAAGTGCGATCGCCGGAGCCAACACAGCCCCCGCAGCGGCAAATCCCGAAGCGGCATCACAACCTACAAGTGAATCTTTAGCCGCCGCCCGGCCAACAGTCGCTCAACCAGTAGAAAATTCTGCCCCGGCAGCCCAATTAGAAACTCCAGCCCCGGCAGCTACCGCTCTCCCAGAGCAAATCGGTGCAGTTCAATTAGAAACTCCAGCCCCGGCAGTGGCAGAGTCGGCAGAACAAAGTTTGCCCAAACCGGCTGAATCTCTAGCTCAAACTGCCGCACCACAAGAGCAAAACCCAGCAGCCACATTAGAACAGCTCAACCAGTACAGCAGCGAAGGTGCTGCCGGCGGCGAAACTCAAGGTCAAGTTACCTCAGTATCTCAACTTTCCGACGTGCGGCCCACAGACTGGGCATTCCAAGCACTGCAATCCCTAGTCGAGCGCTACGGCTGTATTGCCGGGTATCCCGACGGCACCTTCCGCGGCAACCGCGCCATGACCCGCTACGAATTCGCAGCCGGTTTAAATGCTTGCTTAGACAAGGTTAGCGAGCTAATTAGAGGAGGCACTGGCAACTTCGCCACGAAAGAAGACTTGGCAGCCCTCCAACGGCTCCAAGAAGAATTTGCAGCGGAACTGGCAACCCTGCGCGGTCGCGTCGATGCTTTGGAAGCTCGGACAGCCGAACTCGAAGCCAACCAATTCTCCACCACTACCAAGCTGACTGGGGAAGCAATTTTTGCCCTCAGTGACGACTTTGGCGGCAACGTTGGGTTGTTTGGTCGAGACGAAAGAAGAGTCGGCAGCAACAATAACGAAGCAGTCTTCCAACAGCGGGTGCGTCTCAATTTAAATACGAGCTTCACCGGCAGAGACTTGTTGCTGACCAGGCTTCAAGTCGGCAACGGTCGCAACTTCAATCTTGGGGCTACCAGCGAAGGCACTCAAACTTGGAATGTAGTCGGCAGAACCGACAACGTTTTTGCCCTTGACAGCTTGCTGTACAAGTTTCCCCTCAGCGCGCGGACGAACGTTACCATTGCAGCCAACGCTGGCGTTTGGGACGACATTATGCCGACTGTCAACCCTTACTTTGAAGACTTTGACGGTGGCAACGGAGCACTGAGCGCATTTGGACAGCGCAACCCAATTTACCGCTTGGGCGGTGGCGCGGGGATCGGCTTTGACTATGCCTTCGGCGGCAGGGGCTTGCTGGGCGGCGTGTTCGGCCCGACTTCTCTGTCCTTCGGCTACTTGGCATCAAATGCAGCCAATCCTAGCAAGGGCGCGGGCTTGTTCAACGGCGACTACGCGGCAATGGGCCAGTTGACTTTTACCCCCGGACGCAACTTGCAAGTTGCTTTCAACTACAACCACGGTTACTTTAGCAGAGGTAACTTTGGGTTTGACAACGGTTTAGGGAACGGGCCAGACAGTCTCGGCGGCTTCACCGGTACCGGTGTGGCTAATTCTCTCAACGGTTTGAGCGAAGGCTTTGACGGCTTCCGCGCTCGCAAAGTTGTTAGCAACTCCTACGGCGCTCAGGCTTCGTTCCGGCTGAGCCCGAGGTTTGTAATTGGTGGCTGGGGTGGTTTAACCAATGCTCGCATCATCGGCATCGGCGATGCGAGAATTTGGAACTACGCAGCTACCTTGGCTTTCCCCGATTTAGGGAAAGAAGGTAACTTGCTCGGCTTTGTGGTAGGTCGCGAGCCTTACTTGGATAAACTTGAGGCTCCGAGGAGTTTGCGGAGCTTCAGAAATGACCAGTCGTGGCACGTTGAAGGGTTCTACAAGTACCAGCTCACCGATAACATTTCTCTGACTCCTGGCGTCATTTGGATTACCAACCCCAATCAAAATGACGGTAACGACGACATTATTATTGGTACTCTCAGAACTACTTTCACGTTCTAAGAGCGGGTTAGAGGAGGCAAGGCGGGTCACATACCGTCTCTGCTGGCAACTCTGCCAAATTTAGCCCTGCCTGCAGCAGGGCTTTTTTGTGTACCGGACAGGGTACCGACAATCTACAGCCATCCTAAATAATTTGTGAATTTCTTACGGACTCACAGCGGGTTCGGGGATGGTTGGGGTGGGGTAAAAAATTTACGACTCCTGCAAGGATTGCTATATGAAAAAATAAAAATTATCAGTCATAGACCCAAGAAACCAGTTTCTTGAGGTAATTCCCTCATGGAACCGGAGAAAGTGGAAACGAAAAACCGGGTTTCACAGAAGCGAGAGTGCGCCGCGTCCCAAGTCTGAATTCAGGAAAGTCGATTAAGTTTAGTGGAAAACCGGGGTACAATAGAAGGTAAAGTTAGGAGTTAGAATTCGCAACTCAACATTGAGGAGAATTTTAACATCTGACTTCGGAGTTGATAATTCTGATATTTGAAGCAATTATGGTAGAACTTTCCTGTAAAAGCGAATACGCAATTTTGGCTTTGCTGGAACTGGCTGATTGCTACTCAGAAGGTGAACCGCTGCAAATTCGCCAGATAGCGGCTCAGCAAAATATTCCCGATCGATATTTAGAGCAGTTGCTGGCTACCATGAGACGCTGCGGGCTGATTCGCAGCCAGCGAGGAGCCAAGGGAGGTTATATCTTGGCGAGAGAACCCTGGAAAATTACACTCCTAGAAATTGTCAACTGCCTCGAAGGCTCTGATTTCGATCGCTCTGAAAAAGACTCGCCTGCTCAAACTGTAGAAAGTGCGGTGATTTGGGAAGTTTGGCAAGAAGCGCGCTCAATAGCTAATTCTGTTTTGCAAAAATACACTTTACAGGATATGTGCGAAAAACGCAATGGCAGGCGGCAGCTCAATGTCATGTATTACATCTAGTGAAGGATATTAGACAAGAAAATCTGTAATTATTAGAAATTAACAATTTACTTTCAACCACAAACTGACAAAGATTATGCGTATTGCTGGCGACATTACAGAATTGGTGGGGCGGACGCCCTTGGTGCAACTCAACCGCATTCCCCAAGCTGAAGGCTGCTTGGCTCGGATTGTGGTAAAACTCGAAGGCATGAATCCGGCAGCATCGGTGAAAGACCGCATCGGTGTCAGTATGGTCAATCAAGCCGAGGCCGAAGGGCTGATTAGTCCAGGCAAAACGGTTTTAGTGGAACCGACTTCTGGCAATACCGGAATTGCTCTGGCAATGGTGGCGGCGGCTAAGGGCTACCAGTTGATTTTGACAATGCCGGATACGATGAGCACGGAACGCCGATCGATGCTGCGAGCTTATGGGGCGCAACTAGAACTGACACCGGGAATTGAGGGCATGAGCGGCTGCATCCGCCGCGCTCAAGAGATTGTGGACCAAACTCCAAATGCTTATATGTTGCAGCAGTTCCGCAATCCTGCCAACCCGCAGGTTCACCGTTCGACAACGGCTGAGGAAATTTGGGAAGATACAGACGGCGAGGTGGATTTCCTGATTTCTGGGGTTGGGACTGGTGGGACGATTACGGGTGTGGCGGAGGCGATCAAGTCGCGGAAACCCGAGTTTAAGGCGATCGCCGTTGAGCCGGCCAACAGTCAGGTACTGTCGGGCGGAAAGCCAGGGCCTCACAAAATTCAAGGTATCGGTGCTGGTTTTGTGCCGCCGGTGCTGAATGTGAATTCGATCGACGAGGTGATAGTTGTTACCGATGACGAGGCGATCGCCTACGGCCGCCGCTTGGCTAGAGAAGAAGGACTTTTGTCCGGTATTTCCAGCGGTGCGGCACTATGTGCAGCCCTGAAAGTCGGCAAGCGTCCCGAAAATGCAGGGAAATTGATTGTGATGATTCAGCCTAGCTTCGGCGAACGCTATCTGAGCACTCCCTTGTTCCAAGATCCAGAACTCAATCTGGCGGTGGCTGTCAACTAGGCAAACCTCCAGCCCAAGTCGCAGAAGCTGAAAGCAGGGCGTACAGTGTACGCCCTGCTTGGCTTTTGAGTTTAAAGAATTGCGATAGGTTGTAGCTTCCTCGATCGCGCGCGATGCCGAATTTCTGAAGGGGCTGTTTTTTGAACCGCTTTCGGCGCGTTAGGGAAGCGGGCGCTGAGCGCTCTTGTGGCGAAGGAAGACAAAAGAACAGAAGGAGCTAACTGTTGGCGGGAGCAGCGCTAGAGGAGTCTCCAATGTCGATCGGCTTGCCACTTCAAAAGCATCAATGTTTTTCTAAAATAGATTTATGATAAGTTGAAAACTGAGGTTTTTTACTTAGAATTTTTGACATTTATATCAAATAAATACCTAATAAAGTAGCAAATAATGATATTTTTGTCAAGCACTTTTTCGCAGATTATCCAGATTTCAAGGAAATAACAGCGTGTCTTTCGTTACCAATCACTACAAAACCCTAAAAATTAGCCCAACCGCAACACAAGCCGAGATTAAACAAGCATACCGCCGTTTAGTCAAATTATTTCATCCAGACAGCCAGAGTTCCACAGCCGGTCACGAAGAGATTGTCCGCCTCAATGCAGCCTATGAAATATTAGGAGACGCCCAGCACAGAAAATCTTACGATCGTCAAATTTCTGAGCAAAGCCAACAGCAATCACCCTGTGCACCAAACGTCAGCCGCCAGCAAAAACAAACAGCAAGGGACGCCGACGAACAAATGGAACAGTGGCTGATTAAAGTATACAAACCAGTCAATCGAATGCTCAACAGCATCTTGAAGCCGCTTAAAAAGGAAATAGACGAATTGTCCGCAGATCCGTTTGATGACGAACTCATAGAAAAGTTTCAACTTTATATCGAAACCAGCCGCGAGTTTCTCAAAAAAGCTCATAACTTTCTTAGATCGATGCCCAATCCATCTAATGTAGCCGGAGTTGCGGCCCATCTCTACTACTGTATAAATCAAGTCGGAGACGGGATAGAAGAATTGCAGCTATTTACCCTCAATTATGACGATCGCCACTTGCACACCGGTCAAGAACTGTTTAGAATTGCCGCTAGACTGCGGCGGGAAGCACAGGATGAATTAAAAATTAAAAGTTAGTTAGTCAAGGAGAGGGGGAGAGGGGAGAGTGGGAGAGTGGGAGAGTGGGAGAGTGGGAGAGTGGGAGAATTGCCCAATTACCAATTACCAATTCCCAATTTCCAATTCCCTCAACATTCATCCGTTAAATCCGTTAAATCCCTTACAGTGCTTCGTTGCCGAACTTTTTTCCCGTATCAAATTCCAAACAGAACTTGAATTCGCTTGCGAATTTTAATAAGAGGAGTTTGTTCCAGAGAGTCGCCATCTAACAATCCCAAATCTCTCAAAGCTTGCTGGCGTTCCGACAATTTTTGAGCAATCTGATCTGCTAAATTCGGTTGTTCTCTTAAAAGTTTTTGCAAATCGTGGCGTTCTACCACAAACAAAATTGCATCTTCGCTAGTTTTAACAGTCGCCGTTCTCGGAGTTCCCAACAGCAAAGATATTTCCCCAAAAAACTCGCCCTCGTGAAGCGTAGCAATATACTGACCGGCTTTTTGAGAAAGAACTTCGACAGTACCCGAAAGAATAATATAAAAAGAATCGCCCGGGTCATTTTCTTTGCATACAACCTGTCCCGCTGGAAACAGTTGTCGGTAGCCGTATTCAATTAACTGTCGCAGTTCTAAATCCGTACACTGTTCAAAATAAGTTACTCGCCGCAACAAATCTCGCAGCGTCCAATTATTAGGCGATTTAGGCCCGGGATTTTTATGATCGGAAACGGTGGAATTAGATTTGAGTTCTGTTGAATGTTTGGCATTCTGCGGAAACAGTTTTCCGTTGGAATTATCGTCTTTGCGATCGTGAAAAACTTTAGTTAACTCTTGCGGGTTTCGCAGCCACAAATCCCGCTGGGGAAATGGAATTTCAATATTTCGGTGCCGGAATTCGTAATCTATTAAAAAATTGACCGCACTTTTAATGGCGTTGCTTTCCTGCGGCTGGTCAATCCAAACTAAAAGTTCAAAATTTAAAGCGTTATCTCCAAAACCGCAAAACCATACTTTAGGAGAAGGATGGGACAAGACGTTCGATTCCATCCGCGCCGCAATTAACAGCGCTTCCGTAACTATTACTGGGTCCGATCCGTAAGCAACGCCGATGGGGATGTGGAGGCGGCATCTGGGGTCTCTGTAACTCCAGTTAATAATATTTGTTTCTACAAACTTAATATTTGGTATGATTACAAAGAGACCGTCAATTGTTTTGATAATTGTCGAGCGAATCGAAATTGTTTCTACTGTTCCTAATAAGCTGTCTATTTCAATAAAATCTCCCACTCTAATTTGGTGCTCGAATAGCAGGGTGAGACCGCTGATAAAGTTGCTGGCGAGATTTTGCAACCCGAAGCCGAAGCCAATGCCGACAACGCCTGCTAAGACGGTGAGAGAAGTGAGGTCTAGGCCGGCACCTTGCATAACTAATATGCAGCCAAGAGTTGCCAAAATATAGCTAATGATGGTGGAAATAGCTTCTCGACTGCCGCGATCCAATCCCATCCGAACTAGCAGGCTGCGTTTGATTCCTTCACTGATGAGACGAGCTATAATTAAGGTAAATATAGCTAAGATGAGCAGTTTGACGATCGCGCCGATCGACAGATGAGTGTCCCCGACATAAAATAGCGGGGTTGTCATCGCACCAGACAAATTTTCAAAAAAGCGATCGGCTCGTGCAGTAATCCAATTCATTAATATCTCGTAATTGGTGATTGGTAATGGGCGATCGGTTTTGGTTGCAATTTAACGGCAGACTGCGAGCTATTGCAGAGCTTAGACGAAAAAATCTAAATGTAGAGTGTCCAGTGTTGCAAAAAAAGTCGATTCCCTACCCAACGGGCCCGCACGCACGTTCGGGATAGCCCCGAAGAGCGCGTACTTTCTTAAAGACTTGTAACTGATGGCGAGAAACTGTTTTGTAGCAGTATTTTCTGCCGGATATCTGTGTTGTGGCGCAAAATAGGCCCTGCAGCTCGATCGGCGATGTGTTGCCAATATCTGGAAAATTGGTAGAAATTCATTAACAGCACCCTCAAATTATCGAAAAATTCCAGCAAAAATTAGTTTATCCTTAAGAAGTAAGTCCTTTACAGAACTTAACAAGCTTACCCTACTTGACTTTTATGCAGTGCATCATCAATCGTCGGGCACAGTTTTCGGCGAGTCACCGGTACTGGCTGCCGGAGTTGAGCGAAGCCGAGAACTTTGAGCGGTTTGGCCCAACTGCCCGCGCACCGGGACACGGACACAATTACGTCCTTTACGTTTCCATGATAGGCGAACTCGACGAGTACGGCATGGTGCTCAACCTGTCTGATGTCAAGCACGTCATCAAGCGGGAAGTTACCAAGGATCTCGATTTTTCCTACCTTAACGAAGCGTGGCCGGAATTTGAGCAGACTCTGCCAACTACCGAAAACATTGCACGGCAAATTTGGTTGCGGCTAGCCCCTCATTTACCTGTGAGCAAAATTCAATTGTTTGAACATCCCGAACTTTGGGCTGAATATTTAGGAAACGGAATGGAAGCTTATTTAACTTTGTCCACTCATTTTAGCGCCGCCCATCGGTTGGCTCGTCCAGATTTGAGTTTTGAAGAAAATTCGGAAATTTACGGCAAATGTGCTCGTCCCAACGGTCACGGTCACAACTATCATTTAGAGGTGACTGTTAAAGGGGAAATTGATGCGCGGACTGGCATGATTGCTGATTTGGGAGCTTTGCAAAAAGCCGTTGACGATTATGTTGTTGAACCGTTCGATCACACTTTTTTAAATAAGGATATTGCCTATTTTGAAAATGTTGTGCCGACTGCGGAAAATATTGCGGTTCGGATCGGGCAATTATTGCGATCGCCCGTTCGGGAATTGGGCGCAGAGTTGCACAAGATTAAACTGATTGAAAGTCCGAATAATAGCTGTGAAATTTACGGCGCTGATTTAGAGGAAGTGGCGGCTGAACGTCAGCAACCGTCAGCGGTTTTAGCTGGGGTTGAAAGCTAAAAATTTGGTCGGTTGGGGCGGTGAACCGAGATATTGGGCAATTGTGCAGATTGGTAAAACCGCCAAATCATTAAACCGGGCGATCGCAATTTGGGCAATTTACCGACAATTCGGGCGATCGAAGTTGGGGCGGGCGGGTTTATTGATATTTTCGTTAGAAAGTTAAGATGTGGGTGAACCCGGCCCTACCAGCCTAATGATGATTCCGAGGATTATTCAACCGGATTAGGCGCGAGAATATATTCTTTCAAAAAAGTTCCACAGCCAGAATTATTGGCACTTTTCCTGACAAGTCAGACTCCGCGCGTATTTTGGAGATAGTAAGCCAGCATTCCTCATGTCAGCTATTCTAACTGCTGACAGTATGAGGTCGATCGCCCGATCGCTGACAACCAAGCACTAATTTCTCCTAGGTGAGTTGACGTTTATGCGGGTCTCAAATGTAGCTCTCTTGACTCTGGCCGCCCTCGCATCCCAGAATTTAACTACCAATACAAGCGCCAATCCTGCTGCGCCTCCCGTCTCTCCTCAGACACCGCAGGCTAGCAACTTTGTTGATGCGATAAATACTACCGTATCCCGTCGGGCTGAGTCAGTTAGCGCACCTGAGACGATCGCCCACGAACAATTTTCCGCAAATACTACCGTATCCCGTCGGGCTGAGTTAGTTAGCGCACCTGAGACGATCGCCCACGAACAATTTTCCCCGCGAATTGCTGTAAAATCGCCGACAGGTTTGCTGGTAGCGGCCGCTCAACCGGAGTTATCTGCTGCTGCAAAAACCAAGACGAATCCTCCTGCTGCATCCGGCGATGAACTAACAAAATCTTTACAAGAAACCTGGCTGGCTAAATTAATCGAAACCGGGGTTGAAAGCAATCCTCAAGTTCGCGATGTTTTCGCTTTGATCTCGTCGCCTACTGGCAGTGATGAATCTGGATACGGTTTTAATAGTACCATAACTCTGCTCAATATTTTACTAATTCTTGGTACTGTATTTCCACCAGTGACAATTGCCTTTTTTTGGATGATGCGACGGCTGATAATCAAACAGTTAGTTGCTGATGCAAATAAAAGATTGCAGGGCATTGGTGTGTTGGAATCAGAGCTGCTCAATTCTAGCCAACTGACTCAAAAGTTGAGGAATGAATTAGAAGCGCAAATGGGTGCCGCTAAACAATCCATTGATTTTTTAACTAGAGAAACTGAACTTTCCAAATCTTCCGTCGAGCAAATTGAGACTCTCAAATCTCAATTTATCATGCACCTGCAAGTTTTGTTGACAGAAGTTGACGAGAAAAAATCTCAAATTGTTCAAGAAATTTCCCAAGTTCCCGCAGTTGTTGCCAAGGAAGCTCTCAAACTCGCAACTCAACCGCAGTTAAACAATTCCCAAAATTCGCAAACTGCACCTGCTAGCGACGAAAATTTGATTGCTGACGATTATATCAAGCAAGGCGAAGGGCTTTATTTTCAAGGCAATTATTATGAGGCAGTAGTCTGCCTGGAAAAAGCTATTTTAGCGAATAATAATTTGGATGAGGCTTGGTATTGGCGCGGAAATGTGTTAATAAAATTGCAGCGCCACGAAGAAGCACTCGCCTGTTACGACCAAGCAATATCAATTAAACCGGATAACCACGAAGCGTGGTATAATAAAGCGAATTTGCTGGGAAAAATGCACAGGTATCAAGAGGCGATCGCCTGTTACGAGCGAGCAAGTTCGAGCGAATCCCGAAAATACGGTTGTTGGCACAGTATAGCGGCTTTGTTGGGTAAATTGCAGCATTACGAAGAAGCGATCGCCAGTTACGATCGCGCCCTGGCTATCAAAGCAAACGACAGCGAAATTTGGCACAACCGAGGCGCGATGCTGGGCAAAATACAGCAGTACGCAGCAGCAGTTGATTCTTACGATCGCGCTCTTGCTCTCAATCCCAAGAGATACGAAACTTGGTACAACCGAGGCAATATGCTGTGGAGATTGTTCCGCTACAGCGATGCTATTGCTTCTTACGATCGAGCTCTGGGCATCCGACCCGACAAATACGAAATTTGGTACAATAAAGGCGGAGTTCTCGGAAAAATGCAGCGCTATCAAGAAGCGATCGCATCCTACGACAAAGCAATTGCCATTAAACCGCAGGATTTTGAAGTGTGGCACAACCGAGGCGCAGCTTTCGAGAAACTGTCGCAGCCCGAAGCAGCAATTGCATCTTACGAATCAGCAATTACCCTTAATTCGGAGTGTTACGAAGCTTGGTTTGGTAAAGGCGAATCATTGGCAAAATTGCAGCGCAATGAAGAAGCGATCGCAGCTTATGAGAAAGCAATTGCTATTAAGCCCGACTCCTACGACGCTTGGCACCACTTCGGGACAGCTTTGTCAGCATTAAAGCGGTATGAGGAAGCAATGGCAGCTTACGATCGCGCGATCGCCATCAAGCCCGAAAATGCCGAAGCTTGGCGCGATCGAGGCGCAGTTATATCAGAATTAAAGCAGGATACAGACAAAATTGAATCGGGTGAAAAAGAGACTGAAGTTAAGCTCAATTCGGTTGTTCAAAATTCCTAGGTGTCAGTTATTGGGGAGGCGCACCCTACTTTTAAGTTAGTATAGTGGGCAATTAAATGTTTTTTGTCTAAGGTTTGTCAGCTAAATTTTTTCTCTTTTTGCCGCTCCGTTTGGGGCGGTTTTTTTTATGGTAAATTTAGGTAAGCTGCAAACAAGGAGAATATTTATATGTCTGTTCAGCTTCAAAAACGGTTATTTACAGTAAAAGAATATCATTTGATGACTGAGGCTGGTATTCTCTCCGAGGGCGATCGGGTAGAACTCATAGAAGGAGAGATTGTTAAAATGGCTGCAATTGGTACTCGTCACGCAAGTTCCGTTAAGCGTCTCACCAGGCGCTTCAGCCTCATTCCAGAAGATCGGGCCACTCTGGGTGTCCAAGACTCTATCCAGTTGACTGAGCGCACTGAACCTCAACCGGATGTTGTATTGCTGCAACCTCGTGCTGACTACTACGCCACAGCCCATCCTGTACCGTCTGAAGTTTTGCTGTTAGTTGAGGTTTCAGATAGTACGGTTGATTATGACAGAGATGTGAAATTATCCATTTACGCTCGATCGCTCATTCAGGAAGTTTGGCTTGTAGATTTAGTTGAAGATTGTTTGGAAGTCTACCGTCAGCCAAGCCCGAACGGTTATAGTTTAATGCTCAAGTTTTGGCGCGGTCAACAAGTTGCGCCGCTGGCTTTTTCCGATTTAGAAGTGAGCGTTGATTTTATATTGGGTTAATAGAATTTTTTTTATTAAATTTTACTAATTTAGGGGGCGATTTGAATTCGCAAAATTTCGCTTCTTCCTTCTACTATAATAAGTTTAATTCCTCAAATCAGCGCAAGTGTTATGACTATTGCCAAATCATTTGAATTGGAAGTCACCCATCTCCCAGACCACACTGAATTACCAGAGTCGGACGGTACTTTTGTGAAAAACTTTCAAGAACTTCCTCAAAGCATTATTCTCACTGATTCACTCCGACCAATATTGCAACGAATTCATCCTGACGGACGCTACCGCATCGGTCAAGATTGCGGGATTTATTGGCGTTTAACTGACCCTCTCGAACGCGGTGCGGAAGCGCCCGATTGGTTTTATGTGCCGAATGTTCCCCCACTATTAAATGGTGAGGTGCGACGTTCTTATGTATTGTGGAAAGAATACGTTGCACCGCTGATTGTTTTGGAATTTGTGTCTGGGAACGGTGCAGAAGAGCGAGATAGAACGCCGCCACCAGAACCCGGTCAAGCCGAAGAACAAAAGGTGGGAAAATTTTGGGTTTACGAGCAGGCGATTCGCGTGCCTTACTACGGCATTTATGAAGTGAAAAAAGCCGCTGTAGAAATGTATCATTTAGAAGACAATTGCTATCAGCGCATGAGTGTAAATGAGCGCGATCGCTATCCGATTCCCCAGCTTGGAGTTGAGTTGGGAATTTGGCAAGGTGAATATGATGAGATGAATTTACCTTGGTTGCGTTGGTGGGATAGTGAAGGGAATTTGCTGTTAATTGGAGAGGAACGTGCGGCAGAAGAACACCTGCGGGCAGAACGAGAAAGCCTTCGCGCCCAACAAGAAAGTCTTCGCGCCCAACAAGAAAGCCTTCGCGCCCAACAAGAAAGCCTTCGTGCGGAGGAAGAAAAACAACGGGCAGATCGCCTTGCAGAAAGGTTGCGCCAAATGGGGATTAATCCTGATGAGGTGTGAGTATTTTTAGGTTGTTAAATGGGGTACGCTCGCACTTTTTTCACAGCAGGAATATCAGAAGTCGGGAAAGGGCGATCGCACTTTCGATCTCCTCACCCCATTGTTTATATTAAGATTTCCTTAATTGCTTTCATCTGGTACAGAAATCAGTGCTACTATTAACAGCTTAGCTAGGGGTGCCCGAATATCCGGGCTGAGAAAACACCCTTAGAACCTGAGTCTGGGTAATACCAGCGGAGGGAAGCTGTTTATCAAGGAAATTAAATATGCGTACCGAATGGATCGCGAAGCGTAGCGGGCACACCAATGTATCTCAGATGCACTACGCCCGTCAAGGTGTAATTACTGAGGAAATGCACTTTGTTGCTAAGCGAGAAAATCTCCCGCCAGAACTGATCCGCGCCGAAGTAGCACGGGGACGGATGATTATTCCCGCTAATATCAATCACACGAATTTGGAACCGATGGCGATCGGCATTGCCTCTAAATGCAAAGTCAATGCTAATATCGGTGCATCTCCCAACTCTTCCAATATGGAAGAAGAAGTTGACAAGCTTAAACTAGCAGTTAAATACGGCGCTGATACCGTGATGGACTTGTCCACCGGCGGCGGGAATTTGGATGAAATTCGCACTACAATTATCAAAGCTTCACCGGTGCCGATCGGTACTGTACCAATTTACCAAGCACTAGAAAGCGTTCACGGTAATATGGAAAGTCTGACCCCCAATGACTTTCTTCACATCATTGACAAACACGCTCAACAAGGTGTTGATTACCAAACAATTCACGCCGGAATTCTGATCGAGCATTTGCCGTTGGTGAAAAATCGGCTGACTGGAATTGTCTCTCGCGGCGGCGGCATTTTGGCGCGGTGGATGCTGCACCACCACAAACAAAATCCTCTCTACACTCACTTTAACGACATCATTGAAATCTTCAAAAAATACGATGTTTCGTTTAGTTTGGGAGATTCTTTGCGCCCCGGTTGCACTCACGATGCGTCGGATGATGCTCAATTAGCTGAACTCAAAACTTTGGGACAATTAACTCGCAAAGCTTGGGAACATGACGTGCAGGTAATGGTGGAAGGCCCGGGCCACGTGCCGATGGATCAAATTGAGTTTAATGTCAAGAAACAAATGGAGGAATGTTCGGAAGCACCCTTCTATGTTTTGGGGCCGTTGGTGACAGATATTGCGCCTGGATACGACCACATTACCTCAGCAATTGGGGCAGCGATGGCTGGTTGGTACGGTACTGCAATGCTGTGTTACGTGACGCCGAAGGAACACTTAGGATTGCCGAATGCTGAGGATGTCAGAAACGGGCTGATTGCTTACAAAATTGCGGCTCACGCTGCAGATATTGCACGGGGCCGTCCGGGTGCGCGCGATCGCGATGATGAACTCTCGAAAGCGCGTTACAATTTCGATTGGAACCGTCAATTTGAGCTGTCATTAGATCCAGAACGGGCAAAGGAATATCACGACGAAACTTTGCCGGCGGATATCTACAAAACTGCTGAATTCTGTTCGATGTGCGGGCCTAAGTTCTGTCCGATGCAGACTAAGGTTGATG
This sequence comes from Microcoleus sp. N3A4, assembly GCF_036701805.1. Taxonomy (NCBI): domain Bacteria; kingdom Bacillati; phylum Cyanobacteriota; class Cyanophyceae; order Oscillatoriales; family Microcoleaceae; genus Microcoleus; species Microcoleus sp. N3A4. The sequence goes on along the minus strand of NZ_JAUBRJ010000012.1, from coordinate 99,529 downwards.
CCGATGCTTTGACGGAATTAGAGAAGTTTTTGGCTAAGGAACCTGTAGCCCAAAGCTAATTGGATTAATTCGTAGGGTGGGCAAAGCCCGCCTTACTTAATTGTAAAACTGTTTCGTTTCTTGTGGGGCGGGCATCCTGCCCGCTCAAAAGTAGGGTGCTGATGGCGCACCTTACTTAAGGTTATATTAAAAGGAGTTTCCAAAAAGGAGAATTGCGATGTTCCCTTGCAGGTACTTTTTTGTTACCAACTAATCCAGAATTTTATCGAGATTGGGAGGAGAAAAAAAAGTAGCTATGTGCTCTTTAGTTAATAGTTTGCCATCTGGGTCATGTCCAAATTCTTTATTTCACCTTGTCAATATAACACTCTTCATCAACTCAATTTCGTCTAAACTGCACTCGCCTCGCAAACCCAGTTCCTAAGAATGAATATAATTGCCACCGCGATAGTCAATTAGTCGCCTACCCTGTACTGGTAAACTAACTGAGCGTTGGGATTGATTTCGTTGCTTAAGAGGCATTCCGTTTCCAGATTCAAAGAACAGCGGCGGATTCAAACGCTAATCTCATGCCGCCTATTCCTGAGAATAAGTCAATAAAACGGATTTTTTTCATGGCGATTAACCAGGCGGTAAAAAATCATATTTTGTACTATTTTTTAATGGAGGCAGAGCCTCTAGATATTTATTACCAGGCAGAGCCTGGTAACCATAAATTTTCAATTCGTAGGGTACGTTAACGCAGTGTAACGCACCGCCAACCTCATGCAGCATTTGAGCTAAATAAAAGATTTACCTCGAGATGTTAGCTTGCACAGTTTCTTGGCACGTTGAAAGAATGCGCCGATCGTTTGAGCTAATTGTGCGAATAGAATGCAGATTGGTTAGCTGAGTATTGATTTCAACTGCTTGAATCTTTCCGGCTGAGATTGCCTTCCCGTACAGTGTATTTCCCTGGATTTTACCAGTGAAGCACGCAAAGTCCGATCGCGGCGCGTAGATTGCACCAACGACGCGATCGTTCTGGCGTTGAAACACAATATAGTTTTGAAGAACTTGGTTGGGCTGTGGCGAATCTCCGTACAGGTAAATACCATCTGGCAAAGCAGCAACATTAGTCTTAGATGGATTTTGTTGTGCTTGAATCGGTTGTTGCTGAATGCCAACACCAATGAGTGTCAGAGGAAAAATAAAGGCTGTTGCCAGTAGTTTCCATTTCCCTTTAACAGATGCAGGTAAAATCATTGCTGCTTCTCCTTGCGCCACGTCATCTAACATATTAAAACAGTCTTCTCTAGTTAATATCTCACTCAGGTTATAATTTCGCTCTGCTAAAATCTGCCGATTGGTAGAGATTCTGAACCTGAAAGCTTGTGCTTGTTTAGCAGCGAAAACTTTATTTTCCCTTGTCCTCCAAGTACCTGAGCTGATTTTGATAAAATTAGAGCGGGCTTAGTTTCTAATCCCACCCAATAAAACACATATTTCCTAGCGGCGTTGCTTAATCAGGGTATGAAACAAATAAGTTGAAAATCCAGAAGCTTTGTGAATGCTGGTTTTTATGACTTGCATATTTAGCCTTTCATACCCTGATTAAGCAACCCCAGAATTCTCTGCACTGCTGTCTAATTTGTAACAATTGGAACATCATTTTCAGGCAAAGATTTGCGCGTGCACAGATAAGCCAAAGGCCCAAACAGCGGCACTAATGTCACTGCCCAAAATGCTGTGGCATTCTGCATTCCTCGGCGCGCCATGTCGTCTGCCAACAAAGCCGGAAATAACAGGCAAAGCATACAAAAATCTAAACTCATTACATGAATAAAGCGGCTAGTCTGCCACTGCTGAATAAAATCTGACCAATCGCCTTTTGTCAAGCCAAAGGCAACTAAAGCAGCAGCGCATAAGGTGAGGAAAATCGCAGTAAAACGGGAGTCTAATATGTTTAAAAATACATTTTTTCTGCCAGAAAACTCTGGACTAGGTTCGCGCAGGGCTAAATAAGGCAACAAGGCAAATGCGCCGACGCCAAAGGATAAAGTGGCAAATAACCATGCAGGTATTTTCTGCCCCCTGCCGTCAGCAAACAGCACGCAACTGTAAATCAGCGGCCAGACTCCCATGATGTTGAATAAAGCTACAATTAAAGGGTTGATCCCTGCTATTTTGCCTGTGGAAAGATTGGTAATTAGTGTGAGGGTTTTTTCTGGGCTGTCGGGTGGTGCAAATACAAAAGCGTAGGTGCTAAATGCAATCCAAAGCAGCCAAAATCCAATTTTTCGGAACATAGTTAGTTTTTCTTACTTGTGAAATTACTATAGCAAGCTTAAGGGGTTTTTGAAGGAGAGTTTTTTTTATTAACCGCAGAGGACGCAGAGGAAGAGAAGATTATATCTGAATGTATATTGCTATTTGGTATTGCCTGTTTTTGGCAGATTGCTAAATTTTTGCATAAATTGGCGATCGATCCAATCTTTCCAGTACCACAATAACGGTGATTCCCACATGAAATTGCCGCGAGAGGCGATCGCCCTTTTATTTCCCGTACCAATTAACCCTAAATATTGTTTCTGCGGTGCAAAGGGTTTCAGCGGTTTTCCCAATAAAAACTGCTGCAAATTTTCAAACAGCGGTTTGCCCTGACGCACGGCAAACACGCCTGCTTTGGGACGGGGATAATTAACCATCGCAGCGATGTCTCCAGCCCCAAATACGTTGGGGTGAGAGACTGATTGCAGGCAATCGTTGACTTGCATAAAGCCGTTTGAGTCGGTGGCTAAACCGGATTTTCCGATCCAATTGGCTGCCGATGCTTGTGTTACCCAAAAAATGCGATCGCACTTTAATTTTAAACCAGATTTACAGGAAATTTGGGCATTGGGCATTGGGCATTGGGCATTGGGCATCGGGCATTCTTGATTATCTTCTATGTCAATCGTTTCTGGCTTTTCTATAGCACTAACTTTTTCCATTAAATGCAGTTTAATCCCACGACTAATCAGAATTTCTTTCAGGCGGCGACGAACCCGTTTGTTATGTCCCGGCATCAATTCAGCACCGCTATGAAACAAATGAATTTCTAATTCTTCTTCTTCTTCTTCTTCTTCTTCTTCTTCTTCTTCTTCTTCCTTGGCTCTTGCGTCTTCCCTCAATATCCATCCGTTACATCCGTTACATCCGTTACACAATCCGTTGCCGAACTTCCTTCTTCCCTCTTCCTTCCCCAATCGAGATTGCATATTTAATGCTAATTCTACGCCGCCGGCACCGCCGCCCACAATGACAATTCGCAGCGGTTTTTGGGGAGAGTTTTGCCTTTCGGAAATTAACTGATTCCAACTAGCTAAAAACTCCGGTACGGGTTTAGCTGCAATTGCATATTCTGCGGCACCCGGTACAGATAAAGTCGCGGGAGTGCTGCCGATATCCACAGAAAGCAAATCAAAATTAACCGGAGGGCGAGTTTGACAAATAACTAAATTTTTGTTAAAGTCGATCGCGATCGCCCGATCGACCAATATTTGACACCCGGCAAATTCCGCGAGCGATCGCAAATCGATGTGACATTCATCATAATTGTAAAACCCGGCAACGTGCCCCGGCAGCATCCCCGAATAAGGCGCGTGCAGGACATCGCTAATCAGAGTCAAACGCACTCCCGGCAGCGGTTTGATGCCGAACATTTTTAATACAATAGCATGACTGTGACCGCCGCCAATTAAGACTAAATCTTTCACAATTACAGATGTTCGATCGAAATGTTCCAGCACCGATATTGTACAGCACTCGCACTCCTTGGGCCGCACTGTCCGGTAAGGAGAGCTTGCAGTGCGTAATGAATGATTTCCCAGCACTTTGACAGAATGCTCTCACCTACTCTCTGTCTCATAGATTATACTTCGCTCAGTTGCGATCGCATAACATTAATTCACCCATTTCAGTTAACCGATTCCACATTCAGCGCCAATGGCTGTAGACTGTAGAGCGAGCAAATTTTATCACCAAATTATGCCGGGGTGTGTTTCTACAGCTAACTCACCATTCACAACTATGACATTACGCATCATTCCGCGCAGTTGGCAGCGATCGATTAAAACTCTTTTCCCGCTTCTGTTTGCCCTCTCATTGATTATAGTATTGCTGGCGAACAACTTAATTCCGGCGATCGCCCAGCAACCCCGCCAGGAAATTCGCGGCGTTTGGATGACGACAAACGACAAAGACATCCTCAGAGATCGCCGCAAACTAGGAGATGCTGTCAGCCAACTAAAACGGTTAAATTTTAACACTATTTATCCTGTAGCCTGGAATTCTGGCTATGCAATGTATCCCAGCTATGTAGCGCAGCAAAGAGACATTCAACCCTTTGTTTACAGAGGGTTAGACGGACAAGATATGCTCGCAGATTTAATTGATAAAGCTCACCGCCAAGGCTTGCTAGTAATTCCTTGGTTTGAGTTTGGTTTCATGGCTCCTCCCACCTCAGAATTAGCCTTAAATCATCCCGAGTGGCTGACACAAAAACAGGACGGCAACCAAATATCAAACGACGCCGGCGGCGAAGTAGTTTGGCTCAATCCCTTTCATCCAGAAGTGCAACAATTCATTACCGAACTTGTACTAGAAATCACCACTCAATATAACGCAGACGGCATTCAATTTGACGATCACATGAGTTTGCCGTCGGAATTTGGCTACGATGACTACACAGTTGCTTTGTATACCAAAGAAACAAAAAAAGCTCCGCCCAAAGATTTTCAAAATCCAGCATGGGTGCAGTGGCGAGCCAATAAAATCACCGCTTTTATGTCGCAGCTAAATCAAGCCGTCAAAGCAGTAAAACCCAATGCAATTTTCTCAATTTCTCCGAATTACTACGAGTTTGCTTACAAACATCACCTGCAAGATTGGCTGGCTTGGGTGCGTTTGGATATTGCCGACGAGCTAATCGTGCAAGTGTACCGTCCCAATTTAGAATCATTTGTGGGCAAAATTAACCGTCCAGAAATGCAAGAAGCACAGCAAAAAATCCCCACCGGAGTTGGGATTATGACAGGTTTGAGAAATAGCCCAGTACCGATTCAGCAAATTAAATCTCAGGTGCAAGCAGTCCAAGCATACGGCTTAGGCGTCGCTTTCTTCTACTACGAAAGCTTGTGGGAATATGCGCCCGAACCCATCGCAGTTCGACTTTCTCAATTTAGCGATTTCTTCCCGTCTTCTGCATTCCGAACAGCGCTACAAATACCCAGACGCGCGGCGACTTTCCCTCCGCCGCCACCACCAAAACCAGACCCCAAAGCTAAGCCGGATCAACCTACCAAAAACAGCGCACCTTCGCCATCACCAACCACGTAAAATAATTAAAGAGTCATTAGTCATTGGTAATTTTGTAGGGTGTGCCATTAGTCCGACAGTCCGACAGGGGTTTAAACCCCTGTCTCATAGCTGAAGTCGTCTTTAGACGACTGTAGCAATTCTATCAAACCTGTTTTTCTATAGTTAGCGCCGAATATATAGCGGTTCTCAGAAAGATGAGGTACGTAGTTGGGCTTGGGCCCAATAAGTCTGGGTGGTTATGTAAGCTGTCAGTCATACCTCATCTTTTTGAGAAAGGCTATATGTGTAACTCTAATTTTCAAAATTGAGATTACTATTTGAGTCGGTTTTAACTCACATCTTGCACCATTTTCAAGAACAGGCAAGATGCCTGTGAAGCGAAGAGTAGATTTTCTTGTGGAACGGGCCGGAGAGCCCGTTCATAAAAGGCTTATTGACAATGGTGCAACATCTCAGTTTTAACCGACTTATGCTATTAGACAGGGACTTGAGTCCCTGGCGGCCCGTGGCAGAATGAAACAGCTCTACTGGGGGCTAGGGGATACCGAGTTATGTTCCTATAAAATATCCGTATTACCAACAACTACCATCAAGAAAAATGCAAACAAAGCAAACAATTTTACTACCAAAAATGGGCTGCGGCACTTGGGCCTGGGGCAACAGATTCCTCTGGGGCTACAATGAAAGTATGGACGACGAATTGCAAGCCGCGTTCTATCTTTGCGTCAGCAGCGGTGTCACTTTATTCGATACCGGCGACTCTTACGGAACTGGTAAATTAAACGGACGCAGCGAGCAGCTTTTGGGGCAGTTTTCTCAACAATATCAAGGTGCAAATAAAGACAGTATTTGTATTGCGACAAAACTGGCTGCTTATCCTTGGAGACTGACGCGACAATCAATGATATCGGCAGGTAAAGCCTCTGCTGCGCGCCTCGGAAAAAATGTAGATTTGGTGCAAATGCACTGGTCTACAGCCAATTACGCTCCTTGGCAAGAAAGCGCTCTTTTGGACGGTTTGGCTGACCTTTACGAGCAAGGATTGGTCAAGGGAGTGGGCTTGTCTAATTACGGGCCGAAACGGCTGAAATGGGTGCATCGGAAATTTAGCGATCGCCAAATTCCTATTGTTACTTTACAAGTGCAATATTCGCTACTTTCTACCTATCCGGTGACAGAACTCGGATTGAAAGATGTTTGCGATGAATTGGGGATAAAATTGATTGCTTACAGTCCTCTAGCCTTGGGGTTGCTGACGGGTAAATACTCCGAAAACGGCTATATTCCTAAAGGTATCCGAGGTTTGGCGTGCAAGCAGCTACTTCCGGGAATGCGATCGCTTTTGGAATGTTTGCGAGAAATAGCGGCATTCAGAAACAAGACTGTTTCGCAGGTAGCAATCAACTGGTGCATCTGCAAAGAAACTATTCCGATTCCTGGGGCGAAATCTGCGGTACAGGCGAGGGATAATATTGGTGCTTTGGGGTGGGAGTTAGACTCGGGCGAGATTGCCGAATTGGATAAGGCGGCGGCAAGTGTAGATAAGAAAATGGTGCAGAATATCTTTCAAACTCGGTAATATCTGAGATGTTGTACCATTCTCCTGAACAGGCAAGATGCCTGTTCCACAAGACATGAATTTGCCTGTTCCACAAAGAATGAATTTCTTGTGGGCCGTTACTCCTAGCCCGTACCATTCTCCTGAACAGGCAAGATGCCTGTTCCACAAGACATGAATTTGCCTGTTCCACAAAAACTAAATTTTCTTGTGGGGTGGGCTTCTAGCCCGCCCATAAAAGGCCGATCGAGAATGGTGCAAGATGTGAGATGTTGTACCATTCTCCTGAACAGGCAAGATGCCTGTTCCACAAGATATGAATTTGCCTGTTCCACAAAAACTAAATTTTCTTGTGGGGTGGGCTTCTAGCCCGCCCATAAAAGGCTTATTTACATCGCACAAAAATTTTCCACACACCGCACAAACATTTCTACACCCATCCCCAAGGCAGTTTCATCAAAGTCAAAACGCGGGTGATGGTGCGGGTAAGCCAAGTTTTTCTCTGGATTTGCCGAACCCAAAAAGAAATAACAACCGGGGACTTCTTGCAAAAAGAACGACATATCCTCGCCGCCCATTGTTTGACATTCCGGCACGATTCCCGCAGGAGTTTCTACAACTGATTCTGCGACGCCGCGCACCAATTCAGCTATTCTCGAATCATTAATAACTGGCGGGTACAGCGAACAATAATCTAATTGGTAGTTAGCCCCGTGACTCTGACAAATTCCGGCAATTAATTGCTCGATTCGCTTGGCAAAATAACCTTGATATGATGGATTGAAATAGCGCACCGTGCCACCGATTTGAGCGGTGTCTGCAATCACGTTGTGGGCGTCGCCTGCGTGGAATTTGCCGACAGTTACTACCGCTGAGTCGATCGGGTCAATGTTCCGCGCGACAATTGCCTGCAAAGTGCTGACAATTTGGGCTGTAACTACGATCGAGTCCACAGTCTGATGTGGCATTGCGCCGTGTCCGCCTTGGCCAAAAATCGTGCAGTCAAAAACTTCGACAGCAGCCATCAGCGCGCCGCTGCGGACGCCTACAGTGCCTAAAGGTAGATTGTTCCACAAATGCAAGCCGACGATCGCATCAACATCAGGATTCTTCAAAACTCCCGCTTCAATCATCGGTTTTGCGCCCCCTGGGCCTTCTTCGGCGGGCTGAAAGATAAATTTTACTTTACCCGAAAAGCTGTGTTTGTGCTTGGCCAGATAACAAACAGTACCGAGGGCGATCGCAGTGTGACCGTCGTGACCGCAAGCGTGCATAATTCCATCATGCTGCGATCGATAATCCACCTCATTTTCTTCTTGAATGGGCAAAGCATCCATATCAGCTCGAATTGCCAAAACCCGCCCCGGTTTGCCGCTGTCTATAGTGGCGACAATACCAGTTTTAGCAATATTAGTTTGATGCTCTATGCCCCATTCCTGCAACTTTTGCGAGACAAACTGCGCCGTTAAATTTTCATCAAAACTCAACTCCGGCTTTTGGTGCAAGTGGCGCCGCCATTCTACTAGCTGAGGCTGCAAATTTCTAATCTCCAGCCGCAATTGAGATAAATCGACAGAGGTTAAATTCGGTAAAGTAGAAACCATGTTTTATTCTCCTTTTTTTATTAACTTTGAGGTTTAGTCACTTAATAAATGGTAATTACTAATTATAGCAACCCTGAATAATTTGTGAAACTCTCTCTGATCTTTCTCTGCGGTCTCTGCGGTCTCTGCGGTTAAAATAAAATCTTCTTCAATCCTATCTGAATTGTGCAGGAGATTTTTTAATGAACCGCAGAGGGCGCAGAGTACGCAGAGGAAGAGAAGAATGAGAAAGAGAGGTGTTTAGAATAAAGTTACTGAGAAATCTGAGGAACTAAATTCACCCCCGGCAATAAGCGTTCCAAATCTAATTCTGAAGCTGCTTTAGCTAATTTGGCAAGGTCAGTCGGGTCATCTAAATGCGGCAAAATACCCAACACAGGTATTTGAGTTAGCGACTGGATCAAATCTACCGGCGCTCGATCGGCAATTTCTTGTTCAGAACAAGCTTTAACGCAATTAAGCACAATACCTCTAAGCTTAAAACCAGTGTGTTTGGCCAGAGCAGCATTCGCCACAGCTTGCCCGATCGCCCCCAACCTCACAGGTACTACCAAAACCCCTCTCAGCCGCCAATCCCTGGCAATATCGGCCACCGTCAGTTCCCACGTTACAGGCGATCCCAGCCCTCCCAAAGCTTCCACCAATACAAAATCCTTGCGCTCAGAAAGGCTTTGCCACGCCGTCCAAACCTTTTCGAGTTCTATATGTCTCCCCTCCCGTTCGGCGGCAATCGGCGGTGCTAGAGGCGCATCAAAGTGCAGCGGATTGAGTTCTTCGGGGGATTGGTCGAGGGCAAACAAACGGTTGTAGAGTTCGCGATCGCCCGTTCCCGTTTGCAACAGCTTCATAATTCCCAAACTGCGATCGGGAAAATACATTTGCCAATAAGCAGCCAGAGCGCTGGTCAAAACAGTTTTGCCCGCGTCGGTATCAGTTCCAGCAATTAGCAAGGAGTTCATTGACAAATAGCTAAAAAGTAATTGGCCTCAACATCAGTCTAGGGGAATTTTGCCAGAAGTTTAGAGTTCCGGCGACGGTGCTGGAGTTGGGGCAGGTTCCGGCGACGGTGCGGGTTCCGGTGACGGTGCGGGAGTTGGGGCAGGTTCCGGCGACGGTGCGGGAGTTGGGGCAGGTTCCGGTGACGGTGCGGGAGTTGGGGCAGGTTCCGGTGACGGTGCGGGAGTTGGTGCGGGCGTCGGTTTGGGTGCGGGAGTTGGTGCGGGCGTCGGTTTGGGTGCGGGAGTTGGTGCGGGCGTCGGTTTCGGAGTCGGTTTGGGCGCTGGAGTCGGCGCTGGCGTCGGTTTGGGTGTCGGAGTTGGCGCTGGGCTTGGTTCTGGGCTGGGTTCCGGCAAAGGTTCTGGGCTTGGTTCGGGAGTTGGCGCTGGGCTTGGTTCCGGCAAAGGTTCTGGGCTTGGTTCCGGCAAAGGTTCTGGGCTGGGTTCGGGAGTTGGCGCTGGGCTTGGTTCCGGCAAAGGTTCTGGGCTTGGGGTTGGCAAAGGTTGCGGGGTTGGGGTTGGCAAAGGTAGCGGGTTTGGTATCGGAGTTAGTGTCGGCGTCGGACTTGTGACTGCTGGCGGTGTCGGAGTGGGTTTGGGTCGCGAATTGTTGAGAAATGAGCCTACTAAGGCCCAGGAACCGAAGCCAGTCAAGATTACTAAGCCCGTCAGCAGTCCGATCGCAGCGATGGGATTGTCCCAAAAAGAGTTGCCCACAGGCTCAATTAACGGATCTGGCTGGTTTTGTGGGTGGGAACTCTCGGCGGCTGGCTCAGGCGACCTGCCCACGGCCACCGTTGCTATTAGCGAAGCGTTTGTCGGCACCACTGCTGGCGGCGCGGGCGGTACGGTTGGCGGGTTAGGGTTAGGATTAGTTTGGCCGTCGAGTGCTTGGGCGACTTCGCTGACAGATTGATATCGATCGCGTGGAGAGCGGCTCAACATCCGATTCAGCACCAAAGCCAAACCCGCGCTCACCTGCACTCGCTGCTGCCAATTCCACTGCAGCGTTGTTCGATCGAGCAATTCCTGCGGTTCTTGCCCCGTCAGCAGGACGATCGCCGTTACAGCTAAAGCGTAGAGGTCGCTGCTGGCAGTTGCCCGCCCGCTTTGCAACTGTTCCATCGGCGCGTAGCCGATTTTGCCGACAGTTGTCGCGTGGGCTGTTCCTTCGGGAGACTGAACTTTGGTGGCGAGTTCCTTCACCACTCCAAAGTCAATCAGCACTGGCATTTGGTCGTTTTCCCTGCGGATGATATTTTCAGGGGAGATGTCGCGGTGGATGATGCCGCGGGCGTGGATGTGAGCCAGTACCGGTAACATTTGCCGGATAAATACCAAGACTTCGGCTTCGGTGAAGGTGCGGCCTGTTGAAGTTCGATCGAGCAACAGTTCGCGGTAAGTCATCCCTTCCACGTAATCCTGCACTAAAAACAAACGCTGGTTCTCTTCAAATATTGCCCGAAACTGGGGAATTTGCGGGTGCCCAATTTGGTAAAGTATTGCCGCCTCTCTTTGAAACAATTCCTTCGATTTTTCCAAAACGTAAGGCCCGCTTTGCACCGGAATCAATTCCTTCAGGGCGCAGCGTTCTTGAAACCGCCCCAAATCTTCTACTAAATAAGTCCGGCCAAATCCCCCTTGACCTAAAATATTAACCAAGCGGTAGCGGTTTTGTAGGAGAGTTCCAATAGCAATAGGTGGCTGCATAAGTTTAAGTAGAAACTGTTAAAAAATAGACGATCGCTCGCAGACCTAGTAATGCTAGGTCTTTAGTGCTCTCGAACATACTTCACTGTCTGTAGTTCCCAGTCCCGACCAAAGTTAGCATTTTACATTTTTTTACGCAACTTTGAGAAATCAGCAAATTTAAGTAGGGGCGATTCCCTAGGGGATAGCTTCGCTTAACGCAGCGGGATAATCCCCATACATTCTTTGTTCTGACTGCTGACTACTGAACTAAGGATCGAAAACTTAATAACTTAAACACCTCTTACAGTCCTCTCTCTTGTAAGTTGCCAGATCAAAGGAGGCTCTTCCTCGCCCCAGAAGCATTACCAGGCAGAGCGAAAGTAACGAGCAAAGAGGGCGGGCACGCACCATCCACCGCCCCTACCAACTACCAACTGACTACTGACTACTGACTACTGACTACTGCCAACTGCCAACTGCCAACTGCCAACTGCCAACTGACTACTGACTAAGCTTTGCTTTCACCATGTCTTGAATTCTGTTACCGTCTGCTTTGCCCTTAAGCTGCTGCATAGCCTTGCCCATCACCTTTCCCATCTCTTTTGCAGAAGTAGCGCCAACCGACGCAATCACTTCGTCAACGACTTGACTCACCTCTTCGTCTGACATTTGCGGCGGCAAATACTCTTCAACAATTGCCAACTCCGCCTCCTCTTGTGCCACTAAATCTTCGCGGCCGCCTTTGCGGTATTGTTCGATCGAATCCCGGCGCTGTTTGGCTATTTGCATCAAAATTTCCAGTTCTTGAGCTTCTGTCAGCGTGTCTTGGCCGGAGGGACGGAGGCTGACTTCTTTTTCTAGAATAAATTTCTTGATGCCGCGAACAGTTTCCAAGCGAACTTTGTCCTTGGACTTCATGGCTGTTTTGATTTCTGCGTCAATGCGTTCTCTTAAGCTCATCGATTTCTACCTTGCTTTGCCCGATATCAAAAATCTGGAGTATGCTTCCGATTCTTAACTTTTTTTACCGTATTTTTCAAGTTTATTCCTTGTTGGTGGCATTTTTATCGCATTGAACCCGAACTCCGGCGGGACGGCTTCGGCCTTCGACCGAATTTTGGGCGGCTGCACTTCGGGTTCAGGCCCCAAATTGACTCCTATTCAGTTCGCCTAACTTAAAACTTGTGCCCGCCCCGAAACTTAAATCTCTCAAAAAATTGGCTGAATATTTCTAGTTTCAGATGGTAAGATAGCGGTGGAATAAACGTCCTGCAAGAGGCCTGCTGTGATCCGTTCTGCTACTTTACCGCTTCCGCTTCCCGAGCCGCCGATTTCCGCTCACGACCGTCTGCGGCTGTTCTCCGGTTCTGCTAATGTTCCCCTCGCCCAAGAGGTGGCTCGCTATCTGGGGATCGATTTGGGGCCGATGGTTCGCAAGCGGTTTGCTGATGGGGAACTCTACGTTCAAATTCAAGAATCGATTCGGGGTTGCGATGTTTACTTGATTCAGCCAACTTGTGGTCCGGTGAACGATCGCCTCATGGAATTGTTAATTATGATCGATGCTTGTCGCCGCGCTTCGGCCAGACAAGTTACTGCTGTCATTCCCTATTACGGATATGCTAGGGCAGACCGCAAAACGGCCGGAAGAGAGTCGATTACTGCGAAGTTGGTGGCTAATTTGATTACTCAAGCTGGGGCAGGTCGCATTTTGGCGATGGATTTGCACTCGGCTCAGATTCAAGGTTATTTTGACATTCCTTTCGATCACGTTTACGGTTCGCCGGTGCTTTTGGATTATCTGGCGAGCAAGCAATTGACGGATATTGTTGTGGTGTCGCCGGATGTTGGCGGAGTCGCTAGGGCGAGAGCTTTTGCCAAAAAGCTTGGCGATGCTCCCCTGGCAATTATTGACAAGCGCCGCCAAGCTCACAACGTCGCTGAAGTGATGAACCTCATCGGCGATGTCAAAGGCAAAACTGCTGTGTTGGTGGACGACATGATCGATACTGCCGGCACGATTTCTGAGGGCGCGAGATTGTTGCGCCGGGAGGGTGCGAGGCAGGTTTATGCTTGTGCTACTCATGCGGTGTTTTCGCCTCCGGCGATCGAGCGTTTGTCTAGCGGGGTGTTGGAAGAGGTAATTGTTACGAATACAATTCCTGTGCCTGAAGAGAACCGTTTTAAGCAGTTGACGGTGCTTTCGGTAGCGAATTTGCTCGGAGAAACTATTTGGCGGATTCACGAAGATAGTTCTGTTAGCAGTATGTTCCGCTAGAGGGGAAAGGCACTTTTTGAGTGTTTGTTTTAGGGTGCGTTAACAAGTGTAACGCACCGTTTTTTTGATGGATAGTGCGATCGTTTCCTGCAATTAATATCGTTTCTCGCTGCATCGGAATAAGATATTTGGATCGTGTAAGTGCGAGCGTCCTCGCTCGCGATTTGGGTAGCGAGCGAGGACGCTCGCACTGATCTCATCCAAAATATATTATTCCGGTGCAACCGGAAACGAGATCGCCGGAACAAGAAATGGTAAAATTCTATCTTGTTGTCTGGAGAGCGCGACCTTTTTATATTCTAGATAGGTCTCATCAAAACAAGGGGCAAAGAGGGAAAAATTATGAAACATTCACTTGTACGAACAGTGGCCGCACTGGTCGGTTCAGCTATTTTAACACTCGGGGCGATCGGTTCGGCTAGAGCATATACTTTTGACGAAACCGAAATTAACCAAGACCGAGTAATTGTCATCGCCCAACCCCGCTCTTTCGGCGGCTACCAATTACTAATTGTAGAACAGGTGACAGACAAGCGACAGTGCTGGAGCGAAAGCGGATCGAATCCTGTGAGAGTCGATCCGTTATTAGTTACTTTTGATTTCACCGGCATTTGTGGTCGCGCAACAGACAGCAACGGCTTTTCAATTCGCATGGCCGGCACCGATTTAGCATTAAAATACACCCTGACTTTGGAAAGTGTTGATGGTAACGTTCTACTAATAGGAAGTCCGGTAGATTACCAAGGTAAATCGGTGATTATCGGCCGCACAAACGGCGATGTTAACGGATTCATGAAAATCACTCTCGATCCTGCTTGGCGCTTGAGTAAAAGAGCTTATCAAGGCCGCACATTAGGTCACTTTTATTTCACTACCAATCAACCCGCACCGGAACAAATTGGCAATACCGGAGGCAATACCGAAGTAATACCGCAGCCAATACCGCAGGCAACACCGCAGCCAATACCGATACCAATACCGATACCAATACCGCAGCCAATACCGCAGCCAATACCGCAGGAAATACCGCAGCCAATACCGCAGGAAATACCAATACCGTAGGCAATACTGACCCTTCTACAATTCGGAGATAGCTACCGATGATATCTATGTTTCGGAAATTAAAGAAGCTGTGGGCTTTGGGTTTGTAGCCCGGTTTTCTCAAAATAATGCTTTGCGGGCGCAACTTGCTGTTACCAGAGAGCAATTGGTATCTTTAGTTTGGGAATCTTTGAAATGAATACAAGGTGCTAATATCACCTTTCCTAGCCATGTTTCTATCCGTCCATTTAGGGACGTTGATATTTCCCGCTGGAGTGCCGGAAAAGTTCTATTTGCGCGGGACAACAAGATAGTTGGCGGCGATCGAGATGGAACTTTTAAACCTACGCAGCCAGTCACTCGCGCTGAATTGATGGCGGTGCTCCGTCGAGCGGCGGAATTTGGTTTGTCGGCGCGGGGAATGCAGCCGAATTTAGTTGCTAAAGAGCCGTATAAAACTTTTTCAGATACTCAGAATCATTGGGCTGCTTCTATTATTACTCAAATGTCTGCTTATTGTTCTGTTGCTTCGTCTCTTAACGAAATTGGCAATCGGTTTGCTCCCGATGATTCTGCAAAACGGAATTACGCGGCGGCGGCTACTTTGCGGATGCTGAAATGCGTTAAGGCTCAGTAGGATTATTGTAGGGTGCGTCGCCGGCCATGCGAATGCAAAATAATTGGGATTTTCCCAAGTGACGCACCCTACCTGATAATAGTACGTCACAGGAGGAAGTACAAAATAATTGGTGTTTTCTAAAGAGACGCGCCCTATATTAAGCGAACATCTGTCAACTGTCAACTGTCAACTGTTTACGCTACACCGTAATCAGTATACGGTCGTTTGTATGGGGGGTGCAATCCCAAAATAATATCTTCTCTCGGTACTCCCATTGCAACTAATTCCTCCGCAGGATTTTGCTCTGTCAAATTTTGCTGAAGCCAGATTTTTCCATCTTTTATGTCAATGTGAATGATGGTTTGATAAATCCGGGTTAAGTGTTCCCAGCCGACATTCATCCACTGATAATGATCTCGTTCTGTGTCGCAGATAAGTTGCACTTCGACTTCATCATCGGAAACACCATCTTCGGCATAACGGCTCATTAATGCCTGAACGTACTGACGATATTGAGCTAGTTTGTCCATTGTACAATCACCTCATTTGTTGAATCGTATACGATTAGCAATACCTGATACTGTTGTACCGCATTTAAGTAAACTCAGACTGAAAAAATGTTCTATACACGTCAAATGGAACTGCCAAATACAATTTCCGATTAGGTTCAACCGATGCCAAGCCAAGCCGATAACTGAGAAATTGTCCCAATGCAGCATAAAAATCTGTAATTACAGAAGGATTGAGGAAGCTTTTGATTTCGACTGCAATTTTATCCCCTCCTCGCTCCGCTGCGACTAACCTTTCTGCTCCCAAATCGACCTGAAATTTAACATTGCCAAACTTAAACTTTAGTGGATCGGCAGTAATCACCCACTGTTCTTTTTCAAGGGCTCGTTTTACGGATTCGTGGAAAGTATCTTGGCAGACACAGACAAATTCTCAGCGCGATTTCAAACAACTACTAATTATACCGAATTCGCGGTATCTTGTCAATCGGTACAATACTAATTCAGGACTTACGCAACTTGCACATTAAACAAAAGTATGTTGTTGCGCTTCAGCGCTCTTTCATATCCTAAGAGCGCTGAAGCGCAACAACATACCTAAAAGTCTTGTGACAGTTTGCCTTAGTCCTGTAATTTTATTAATTGTTTTAATTTTTCAGTTAATTAGGACTAAAGTCCTTACTACAAACCGGTGAGGACTAAAAGGTTTGTAGTAAGGACTGAAGTCCTCATATTACTTGTTTCCTGACTCTGTTTCCTTGCGTTTTTTCTTAGATGCTGGTTTCCGAGTTTTTGGAGGGGCGATTATTTCTGGCTCTTGCAAGAGGGCCTCTTCTGGTAATTTACACAAGTCATTTAAGGAAAGTTTTTGTTGAGATTCAAGTTCGTTGAGTCTGTTTGATGCTGTTTCTAATATTTGCTTTCCCTGTCTGACTTGAATAGTCGTTTTATTTTCGATCGCATCCAGCAACACAAAAATCGATACTGTTTGCCAAATCTCTAAATCGTCGCCGATGACATCGCACTCAGACACGATTTTGCCGTTTTCGGGGACGTGAATTCCTAAACCGGAAGCTTGAATTAACGGCTGGATTTCTGCTATAGTTAAATTGGCAAGGTCGGTAATTTTATGTTCGAGCGATACTAAATCTGCTAAATCTGGTAAGTTGACCGATTCTGCCACTAAAGCATCGAATTTAAAGGTAAGAGTTTGATTTAAAGGATTGGAAATGGCATAAAGTGATTGAATTTGCGATCGACTAACCGCACCTTTCTCGAAAAAATCTCTGCCTTGCGGGGCGATCGCAATTTTCCCATTTTCAGCCACCTCCAAGCTTTCCAAACTAACCAGAGTCGCCGCCGCAGTCTTCACAAAAATCTCGTCTAACCCCAGCAAATCCGCCAATTCCTTCAAAGTTGGCGCAGGTTCAAACTCAACCCCCGCCCGCAAAATAAACTCTTCCAACACGTTAAACTCGCGCGGTTCGCTAACCGCAACCTCCAGCGGAGTTTGGCGGATTGCGAAGCGGAATTGACGCGCCGCCAACACCGATAAACCCGGATTTTGTTGCTCAATTTGTTCGGCTAGCAAACTTAAATTTGAGTCTATATGTTTAGTTGAGGACGCTAGAAACATCTACAAAACCTCCGCAGTGACGCACCGTTTTTGAAACTTCCTGATACATTTTTCCCACTGTACCTGTTTGTTGGGTAAATAAATCGTGGCAACCGACAACTACCAGCAATTCTTGAGCGCGGGAAAATGCCACATTCACCCGTTCCGGTTCCTTAGCAAATCCAATATCGCCCCTAACATTATTGCACACTGTGCTGACAATAATTACAGGTCTTTCCATGCCTTGAAATATGTCAACAGTACCAGTGCGGATGCTCAAAGCAGGAAATCTTTCGCCTTCGATTCTGTCTTTAATTGCATTTAATTGAGCAGCATAAAAAGTGATAATTCCGATTTCTTTCGGCGGTTCACCGTTAGCAACTTTGGGCTGCCAAGCTGTCTCCATTTGTTCGCACAAACGCTCGATCGCGTCAATCTCCTTGACATTCAACCGCGAAGTACCCTGTTTTTCCTCTTCAAATCCTTGTCCGATCGGCGTTTTCACCCAGAGAATGTGATTATTTTCTTGAATGATTCTACCTGCGAGGTTGTGGGCGCGCTTGGTGTCAGCTTCCTGAATGCCACAGTTGAGTTTTTGCTGGTAAAACTGATTGATTGCGCCCATGATTTGGGGGTGCATTCGGTATTGAGTTGTCAGCATTTTTTTGATGCTGTCGCTGGCATTTTCAAACAACACTTTGAACAAAGATTCTTTTATGAAGCTAAGTTCGTCTCCGGTACAGCCGATGTCATCGGCAATATCGTCGATCGTACTTTGATTGAACATCGGCGGCAATTGTCGGTGATCGCCCACTAATACTAACTTTCTGCCTTTCAAAGCCGGAATTAATAACTCTGGCGGAGTGCATTTGCTAACTTCGTCAATGATGACTGCATCAAAGCTGGGAAAGTTTTTAGTAAAATCGAAACTGGCAGCTTGCACGCAAGTAATGCCGATCACGTTGGCATTGTCAATATAAATTTGCTTTAAATCGTTGCGGTCTTTTTCAGATGGATTTCGGAGTTTTTGAATCCAATCTGTGACAAAGTTTTGAGAGCGATTGAGGGCTGTTTCTTCTTGTTCTAACTTCCGCTGCCAAGTTTTGAATAAACGCTTAATTTTGCTTAAAAAATCGCTGCTGAACAATCCTGTACTCGGAACTTCTGGTCGGTATTTTTCCGGGATGTTTTGCCATGCTGACTCCCACCAATTCCTATCAACAAGTAATGCTGCTGTTGGTTGCTGCTGTTGCAGTTGAGCGGTAATTTCGCTCAATTCTGTTTGAATTTCTGCGAGTTGCTGCTGCGAAGTTGCGGCCGCAATTTGCAGCGGGGATAAATGCTCGTCTAGAGTGTTTTTGATAGTCTCCAAAACCCCAAAAGGATCTAAGTCAGCAATGGATTTTTCAAGCTGAATCGCGCTTGCTTTCCAAGCCTCAACTTGCTTGATAAACTGCTGCGGTTGCTCCCAAATATTCGATTTTTGGGCGAGATATTGTTCGGCTAAAATCCGCAATTTTTCCGGTACGTTTGGCTGTTGGAGAATTGCTTGCAACAAATTAGTAACTTCGCTAATTTTTAAGTTCGCCTCTTGCTGCGCTGTTTCTACCTGAAGTTTAGCGGCGGATATTTGCTGCTGGTTTAAGGTTTGACCGATTTTATCTAATAACTGTTGCTGTTTTATAAGCTGCTGTTCGGTTTCGGTTTTCAGAGGAACCACGCACTGACGCGCATTTGCGAGGATGCTGTGCAGCAATTCTTTGACTAGGCGATCGAAGGTAGCCTGGATATGATTTGGCTGCAAGGATTCACTGTAAAATTGTTGAATGCTACCTAAGAAAGTGCCAGCTTTTTCGATGATAAATTTGCGCTGACTTTGACTGACTTGGGAATAGCTGGCGAAGTCTTTGGCTAGTTGCTGCCACTGTGTACGATCGCCCGCAGAGAGCACGAGGGGCGTTTGACTCAAATTTAGGTGCAGAAACTCGCTAAACCGGAACTGTTGCCCTTGGATGTCCTTAAAACCGCCGTTTGCTTCGTGGGATACCGCGTTTCGCAACCGATCCAAATCGGGCAAATTGACTTTGCATTTGGGCGGCACGATCGGCAATTTGAGCGATCGGGCAATTTTCAGCAGTCCTGCGGGCAATTCTACCATTTCATCGGTCAGCATTGCGCCCGTTTCCCAGCAAGATTTCACAACTTCATAAAGTCCCGTATCCGCCGTCTCGATCCACTGTGCAACGGCGACGACAACGGCTGCAATTTCCGCTTTTCGCAGTTCCAAATTCTTGATTTTCTGTTCGAGATTGTGGCGGTGTGTCTGATTTTGCCGATCGCCCAATTCGAGTTGATTCACAGCCTCCGACATCTGCCGCGACACCCGCAGCGACTCCGCAACCGTTGACATAGCGTGACAAACATCCTCAGCGCGATCGAATGCCGTCTTAAATTCCGATATTTGCGCTGCTACAGTTTCCTGCAACCAAACCGCAATCCCAAACGCGCCGCAAGCAGGGCGATCGAAGCCTATTTGAATAGCATGGCTAGCGGCAATCCGAACATTTGCCATAAAGTTTTCTACTAAAACATTGCCTTCTGAATAGGGTTTTAGTCTGGGCATAAACTCGGCAACTTCTGGAGATTCCCAGTTTACCTTCGGCGCATCTAGCAGATTTTCTAACCCACTAACTAGGGATTCAATATCGCTTTTTTCGGTTAAATTCCGTTCATAAGCTGCTGCTTGTTGGCTGCACTTTTCCTCAATATTTGCTTGACTGTCGTGCAGGTGTTTGAGTTCATTGAAAAAATCTTTCTCGGCGGCAAAGTAGGCTGTGAATCTGTCTGATTCTGCCAGCAACTTCCGCAAAGATTTGACATTAGTCAGGCGCTGCGAGAGCTTTTGTTCGCAGTCAGTCGCCGTATTTTGCAGCCAAGTGCCGATCGCATTTTCCTCTAAAAACGGCTGCCCTTCTTCCTGCACCTTATGAGCTTTTCCCTTCCGCAAAGCCCGAATCGCCGGATTGTGAACTAACCGACTCAAAGCATTGTCTACAGCCAAATTTGCTTGGGAAGCAATGAGCGTTTTGCCGCCCTGACGCGCAATTTGATAGCAAATCTCCGCAATCACAGTCGTTTTGCCAGTTCCCGGCGGCCCTTGAATCAAAATTAAATCGCGCGCCGAAAGCACGGTTTCTACGGCGGCAAGTTGGTCGTCATTAGCATTGCGATTTAATAAGTTTTCCCGCTCCAATTTAATCAGTTTTTCGGGCAGTCTCGCCTGGGAAGAGTCGAATAAAAATTCGCTCAAATAGGGATTTTGAGCGCGGCCGTCTGTCAGCATTTTTAAAGCTTTCTTCTTGCGTTCAATCTGACTGATATCGCCCGCCGCCTCAAAATACAAGAATCCTTGTTTCGGCAGTTGATATCTGCCGCCCGCCATGCGATCGCCTAAATCAAAATCTAATTTAATGCGTAATTTACCATGTTCAAAATCAATTTCGGCGATGCTACCTAATGTCTCTCCATCTCGGCTGCTTCTGCTTCCGGGGGGCGAATCAAACAGGATAATTTCTTCATTTCGCGCCTTTTTCAGCCTTTCGCGAAAGTCGCCCAATTCTAAGAAATTTTCCTCGTAGCCGTCAAGAGTTGCGGAATTACGCTCGATTTCAAAAGTGACGATTTTGAAGCCGGAACCGTAATTGTGCCCTCGGAAAGGCACGCAAAATTGACGCGCTTCGGCAATGCGTTTTTCCACATTTAAAAAAGTATGCCAAACTTTTAGCTGTTCCGTAGTTGGTATGTGTCTGTTGTCCCAAAACGGCATTTGTTGGACGCGGGCGATCGACTTTGCAGGAATTGGCGATCTACTGTTAGCCAAAAGTCGCAACTGAACCGGCAAAGCATACCCATCTTTCCTCCCTCTGGGAACCGCCACCAAACCAGCATCCAGCAGTTTTAAACCGCCAATTCCGTCTTCACAGCGTACAGTTGCTAACAACCGCAAAGTGCGATCGGCTTTTTGCAACAATTGGGGTAATTCAAAATCATCTCCATCCGTAGCAAGCAGCAATTCCCAGATTTCTTCTTCCGAAAATCTCTCATTTACCTTTTGGCGGCGCACGTAGAACAGATTGTGCGATTTTCCAGCTATCTCCGACATCAGAATTTCCGCACGTTCTCTGCTTTCCCAATCGCAATATTTTCCTAAAGCTGCTTCTCCTTCTATATCCCGAATAAACTTATTAATTGTGCGATCGCCGCTAAATTTATATCCCCAATCTTCTGTTACTAAAGATGGCATATTTTGATTTTAGATTTTAGATTTTAGATTTTAGATTGGATTTAAGATTAGCACATCGGAACTTGTACTGAGAGAACCGCTAAATCTCAAAAAAGATTGAGGTGTGCAGTGCACACCCTACGACCATCGCAAATTACCGTACAGGCGACTGGCGATCGAATTAAATTTAATTAAACAGTTCAGAATCAAAAGGGCGAATGATGGGAATTGAACCCACGAATGGTGGTACCACAAACCACTGCCTTAACCACTTGGCTACACTCGCCATATCTTTTGTAACTATAGCATCAGATCTCAGCACAAGTCTAGGGGTAAAGCAAAAATATTTTGAAATATTTCTGAGCGTCCCTGAACCGGACAGATCGATTGTGCCTAAAATTCCAGGCACAGTAAGAGTTTAGCACAATTTTCGCTCCGCGCGATCGGCAATTTTCCCGCGCCCCAGCAGTCCCCGGCCCGGGCTCGGCAGCTTGGGCAGCGTCCCGATTCGGCCCAGCGCCTTACAATAGCCTCGTATCCCGGACTGCATCAGTTGTCAACCCTCTCTCTTCTCTCTTCATTCTTTTTACCCGCTCAGCTTCGCCGAAGGGCTCTCTTGCTTCGCGACAAGAGCGCTAACGCGCCGCTGCACGTAACGCACCTCGAAGCGGTTCGTTAAAAAAAAGTCTTGTCCGCAATCTAA
Source organism: Microcoleus sp. N3A4 (assembly GCF_036701805.1). Classification (NCBI taxonomy): domain Bacteria; kingdom Bacillati; phylum Cyanobacteriota; class Cyanophyceae; order Oscillatoriales; family Microcoleaceae; genus Microcoleus; species Microcoleus sp. N3A4. Next base: position 77,293 of record NZ_JAUBRJ010000012.1, on the reverse strand, counting down.
AATCTCAAATCCAAAATCTCAAATAGATATGAGTTACTGTCTCAACCCAGAATGTCAAAATCCTCAAAACTCCAACACCGCAACGCTAAAATCATCCCGCAATTATGCAACGCCGAAATTTTAGATACAGCGTATCCCAGGTTTATCAACAGCCGTAGGGACACGGCAGTGCCGTGTCCCTACGGGGATTGAGCGATGGGCAGATGTCATTCATCAACGTGGAATCTGCTGTAAATTGCTGCAAACTCATCTCAATCAGCGGTACTGTTTTGCTGCGGAAGTTTTGCAAGATATCAATGCAGCTTTAGATAGTCGCCATCAAAATTGGTTTTCGCCGAAAAAGTCGATCGCCCCTACTCTCATTAATACCGACAACTCGGCTAATCTCAGCGCGCTACAAACTCCTGATTCTCTAATTTCACCGACAAAATGCGCTGCCTGTTTTGCAAAAACTTTTTCTTTATCAGTTAGGTCAAACTTCGAGCCGACTGTGATTTAGGTACTGGTAGTTGATTATACCAAAATGCGTTTTTTTTTGTCTAACAAAAAGTGGAAATCAGCCGATCGCCAAACATGGGCCCTGATGTGTCAGTTTCTCTCCCAGCAACCGGGAACTCAGCTAGAAATTAGCCAAATTTACCAGTTACCGTGCGAAGATTTCCAAACAGTCGATCGCCTTTTGCTGCACTAAAGTCAAGGTCGGTTTGGCTTCAGCATCCAAAACCAAATCTACAAAAGCGTTAAGCGAGATTATATCAGATTTTGCGATCGGTTAAACTGGCCGACATACAACTCTACTACTGCTTTAGGACAAGTTAAATTTACTCCGAAAGCACCAATCAGACACCTTCCCTCTCGCAGTAGGGTTGGCGGCGTTCAGTGGCTGCGGAACCTCTATGCCTTGTCAGCAAACTTAACCGAGTGCGACAATAATGCTGCTAAATTGTAATTTTTTATCCCGAATAACTAAGTAAAAATTTAAATTTAAACTCTACCTGAAAGCAGAGAAATTTGTCGCGCTAGATGTATCCATCGACCGAGGTTCGAGACGATCGCTTGTCGCACAATGGATTCTGAAGGCGAACACAAATAAAGTCTGCAATCCTTCAGACTTTAACAACCGAACTAAAAAGAGGTACCGATCCATGTTTTTTCACAAAAAACAACTAATGTCTGCGGTCACAGTAGACGAAGCCAACCCCCGTTTTGCCCAATTGCTGCTAGAACAGTTTGGTGGAGCAACCGGAGAACTGACTGCAGCTTTGCAATACTGGGTGCAGTCCTTTCACTGTGAAAATGCAGGGATTAAGGATATGCTCCAAGATATTGCTATAGAAGAGTTCAGCCACTTAGAAATGATTGGCAAACTCATAGAAATGCACACCAAAAACGTTGACCAAACAGATGCTTATAAAAGCACTTTGTTTGCCGTGCGCGGCGTAGGCCCGCACTTATTAGACAGCCAAGGTCAAGCTTGGACAGCAGCTTATATCAACGAAGGCGGGGATGTGGTGCGCGATTTGCGCGCTGATATCGCAGCAGAAGCAGGAGCCCGCCAAACTTACGAAGAGTTGATTAAACTAGCACCCGATACAGGAACGAAAAAGACGCTGCACTTTCTGCTGACTCGCGAAATTTCTCACACTCAAATGTTCATGAAAGCTCTGGAATCGCTGGGTAAACTCACCGATCCGATGTTCGGCAATATTCCGCCAGATTCTACTGTGGATCTCTACTTTAACTTGTCAACAAATGGCAAGGATGAACGCGGCCCTTGGAACTCTAAACCGACTTTCGAGTACATCGCCGATCCCGCTCCCAAAGGTTAGTTTGAGAGTTGTGTAAACTGCGTGGCGAGTGAAGATTTAAGCGCAGTGTTAAGTAATTTTTAAGCCGCGCACCTTCTTTTGTAAGGTGTGCGGCTTAGAAGATTTAAGCCCAGTGTTGAGTAATTTTTAAGTCACGCGCCTTGCTTGAGTTGTTACAGGTGCGTGACTCGGAAGATTTGGGTTGAGTTTAGAGTATTTTTTAAGTCACGCACCCTACGATATCGAACTTTTGTGTTGAGTAATTTTCAAGCCGCGCGCCTTGCTTGAGTTGTAATAGGTGCGTGACTCGGAAGATTTGGGTTGAGTTTAGAGTATTTTTTAAGTCACGCACCCTACGATATCGAACTTTTGTGTTGAGTAATTTTTAAGTCACGCACCTTGCTTGAGTTGTTACAGGTGCGTGACTCCGAAGATTTGGGTTGAGTTTAGAGTATTTTTTAAGTCACGCACCCTACGATATCGAACTTTTGTGTTGAGTAATTTTT
>NZ_JAUBRJ010000012.1:22361-74879 GCF_036701805.1 Microcoleus sp. N3A4 | reverse complement strand
AAGTCGCGCGCCCTACGGTGTTATAATTATTTGAAATCCCGATCGAACATTAACATCAAATCCATATTGAAATTGCGATCGACCTATTTATTAGTTTCTCACGGCAGCCGCGACCCCAGACCCCAACTAGCTTTGGAAAACCTAGGTCAACTGCTGTCTCAAAATTTGGCTGACTCGTTCCCCGCAGTAGCAACCGCCACCTTAGAACTCGGCCCGGCACCGCTGCACGAACAAATTTGCAGTTTTGGCGAACGTACCCTGTCGCTGGGACTGACAGAATTGCAAATACTGCCTGTATTTTTATTGCCGGGAGTTCACGTCGCCGAAGACATACCGGCAGAGGTGGAAATTGCCCAAAAAACTTTTGGTAACAAGCTAAAAATTGCATTGCGCCCGCATTTAGGTTCCCAGGAAGCAGGCTTAACAAAATTGGTAAAAAGTCAGATGCAAGAGGTGACTTTTCTCCCCAATCTGCTATGGCCAAAATGGATTTTATTATCTCACGGCAGCCGTCGCCCCGGAGGTAACTCGACAGTTGAGGAAATCGCCAGCCAACTCGGTGCACAGACAGCTTATTGGTCGGTAAAGCCGAGTTTGGAAGAGCAAATTGACAGTTTGGTTCGTGGTGGACAGCAGCAAATTGGAATTGTGCCATACTTCTTATTTAATGGAGGAATTACAGATGCGATCGCCCAAAATGTCGCACAGCTAAAGCAGCAATTTCCTGCGGCGGAACTTCATCTGGCAAATCCTCTAGGCGCAAGTGTAGAATTAGCAGATTTAATTGGGAATTTAATTCAAAAATGAACCGCAGAGGCACAGAAGAGGTAAGGGAAGAAAGAAAAATGTCTTTAGGCAAAGTGTATTTAGTAGGTGCGGGCCCCGGAGATCCGGGTTTGATGACCTTGAAGGGAAAAGCTCTGTTAGAGTGTGCGGATGTGGTGATTTACGACGCTTTAGTCAGCCCTCAAATTTTGGCAGCAATCAACCCCCAAGCAGAACGAATTGATGCCGGAAAACGCAAAGGCCGTCACTCGTTAATGCAAGATGAAACAACTCAGTTAATGATAGAAAAAGCTGGAGATAATGCGATCGTAGTTCGTCTCAAAGGCGGCGATCCGTTTATCTTCGGCCGCGGCGGCGAAGAAATGGAAGAGTTGGTAAAAGCTGGAGTGTCGGTAGAAGTTGTACCCGGTGTAACTTCTGGGATTGCGGCGCCTGCTTATGCGGGAATTCCTTTAACACACCGATCGTACAGTTCCTCAGTCACCTTTGTCACCGGCCACGAATCAGCAGGAAAATATCGGCCGGAAGTAAATTGGCAGGCGATCGCCCGCGGCTCCGAAACCATTGTAGTATACATGGGAATCCACAATTTGCCTTACATTATCGGCCAGTTGACAGCAGCCGAATTGAGTGCAGAAACGCCCGTAGCATTAGTGCGCTGGGGAACGCGGCCGGAACAAGAAGAATTGATCGGAACTTTGGGTACAATTGTAGAGCAAGTTGAGGCTGCCGGATTTGCAGCACCTGCGATCGCCGTAATCGGAAACGTCGTCAATTTGCACTCGATATTGTCGGGCTGTCGCCCCGTTTCTCAGACTGTAGAATAAGCGGGGGCGTTGCATAATTGCGGGATGATTTTGATTGTTTTGTGGGATGGGATCTCGCAGCCCGTCCGCTGTATTTTCACAGCAGGCGGAACACCCCACAAGCATCATCGTCAAATTGTGCAGCGCCGTTTCGATTCCTGTACTGCAATATAGACTATAATATAGACTATTTTCTGCTTTGCCTCAATCACCAGAAACATAAAAAAATTTTAATCAACGGTCGATCTCAGATTTATAGAACTCGCATATATTGAATAACAGAACCCAAACACCATGTTTAGGATGCATTAGATGAGTTCCCAATTAGTTCCGCAAGAAACAAAGCCCCAGCCTAGAGCAAATTCAGCCTTCAAGCAATTATGGTTAATGCACGCGGTGATGGCAACCTGTTATTTGCTGCTGTTTGTTGGGGGATTTGGGATGGTAAAAATGCCAGACAATATACCATTACGAGGCAACACTTATACTTTGCATAAATCGATTGGAGCCTTGACAATGGCATTGCTAACTTGGCGGATTTTCATTTTGCAGCGGGTTTGGTGGCGTAAGTATACGCGCCGCCTTCCCAAGTTTACAGGTGAGTGGATTCGCAAGTTTCTACTGCACGCAGCAATTTATCTGTTCATGCTAGCGGTTCCTCTGAGCGGATTTTTCCTATCTAATTCCTATAAAAGCGGGAATCTCCCTTTCTTCTGGGTTGCAACCTTGCCAGACATCTTTCCTCAAAATGCAGCGGTTGTAGATTTTGCAGGAGATTTACATTTCTGGATTGCTTATACTTTCCTGGCCTTTATTGTACTGCACGCGATCGACCAACGAAAATATGTGCGATCGCTTTGGAGACGAACAACCCAAGCCCTAAAAAAATCATCGCTCAGTTAATCTTAATCTGCCTTGGAATCAATTACGTATTTCAGTAGTCAGTAGTCATTAGTCAGCAGTCAGTAGTCAGTAGTCAGCAGTCATTAGTCAGTAGTTAGTTGTCAGTAGTCAGTAGTTAGTAGTAAGTAAGCTGTCGCGCATCTAAATTAGATTTTTTGGGCGGGCCCGACACCCCACAAGACTTTAAATAAAAATTACTAGACAAATTAGATGCACACTAGCTTAATGACTACTAATACCAAATCCGGGTAACATACTTCCTTGACTTTTGTCGGCCGAAGGCAGACTGGTTCATAAAGCAATACGCTTGGGTTAAGGAAAATTGTAGCGAAAATGTTGGGCGGAGTGAAACGGAGGGTTCGTTCACTCGTGCCCAACCTACGCACTATTGTTATTGGTTTAAATGCGTAATAGCTTACTAACTAATGACCAATGACAACTAACTACTGACAACTGACAACTGACAACTGACAACTGACAACTGACAACTGACTGATGATTTCAACGCACCACTTCCCGCATATACTCCCCCCACAATTGAGCGGCATTTGCACTACCTCCCCCAGTCGGAGAATTATCATCATTTCCCAACCAAACTCCTGTTACGAGTTGCTGACTCGGAATATAACCGACAAACCACAAATCTTTATTATCATTAGTCGTGCCTGTTTTTCCAGCTTCTCCCAAACCCAAAGCAGCACTGCTGCCCGTACCTCCCCGCACCACACCTTGCAGCATATCAGTCATCGTATCCGCTACGCCTTCAGAAACTAACTGGCGATTGGCAATGCCATCTTTTTGATAGTCATAAATCACCCGGCAACTGTTAAAATCATTTGGATCTTTGCAATCGCTGCTGTCAATAATTCGCTTGATTACGTGGGGGCGGTTGCCCAAACCCCGGTTCGCCAAAACCCCGAACGCACCGGTTAATTGCAATACGTTAACTTCACTTTCACCTAATACTAAACCAGGGTTAGAACGCAGTTCAGAAGTAATCCCCAAACGCCTCGCCATTCCCACTACATTGTCTAAACCGACATCTTGTGCTACTCTCAAAGCAATTGCATTTTCCGACTGTGCTAAACCCCGATACATATCAGCACTGCCGCTGGTTCTTTCGCAGCCGCTGTAACTTTGTCCGCCCCAGGAAAGGGGGGCGCAAGAATAAGTTTGGCTGGGTGGTATTCCGCGTTCTAGGGCGGCTGCATAGGTGAAAATCTTAAATGTAGAACCGGGCTGTCTAAAAGCTTGGGTAGCCCGATTAAACTGACTTTTCAAATAATCTACGCCCCCAACTAAAGCTAAGACTTCCCCGGTTGCAGTATTGAGAGTGACTACGGCTCCTTGAGAAAAACCTGCACTCGCTCCGGCATTTTCTACAGCATTTCTGAGGGAAGCTTCAGCCACTTTTTGCAGGCCGGGATTCAAACCTGTTTCTACAATAAAATTGCCTTCTCTGGCTAACTGCTCCCCCAGCAAAAACTCCAATTCGTCAAATACATAATTGTAGAAATAAGGAGCGATCGTACTTTGCAGAAATTCGCGAGCTTTCGGATTGATCTCAATTCGCGATCGCCTCGCGCGATCGGCTTCTTCCTGAGAAATCGTCCCCATTGCCCGCATCCGTTCGATTACTCGATCGCGGTACTGCACAGCCAACTGATAATTTTGAATCGGATTAAAACTGTTTGGCGCCGGCAAAATTCCTGCCAAAGTCGCCGCCTCTGACAAAGTTAAATCCTTCGCCGATTTGCCAAAATAAAACCGAGACGCATCCTCAAAACCGTAAAGGTCAATTCCCAAAAACACCCGATTCAAATAAGTCAGCAACAGTTCATCTTTGCTGTAATAATTCTCCAGTTTCAAAGCAACTACAGCTTCCCGCAACTTGCGTCCCGCCGAATCTTGAGTTCCCACATAATCTCGAAACAAACTCCTCGCTAACTGCTGCGTCACAGTGCTGCCGCCTTCGCGAATTCCTCCCCCGCGAACATTGGTCAAAAGCGCCCGCAAAACCCCCAGCGGATCTACCCCCAAATGCCAATTGTAGCGGCTGTCTTCCGAAGCAAGTACCGCCTTGGATAAATAAGGCGAAAAATCCTGCAATTTTTTTAATTCTAAGTGAGCGTTATTCTGAGGAGGACGCAGCGGAGTTTGCCCGTCGCGGGCGTAAACAATCACGGGGCCGTTGATACTTCTCGGCAGAGGCCGCACGTGAAACTTGGTCGATTCCATACCTACCAACACCGCAATCAAAGCGGTGATTCCGCTGACTCCGTAAAAGCTGTAACGCACCAGTTCCAAATACCAAGGCGGCGGATATACGAATTGAATTCTGACGGCGGCGGCTAGTTCCGGCGGCCCTAAAGTGAACACGTCTCCGTGACGCAGGGACATACTTTTAATTCGCCTTTTGCCACTGTAAATGCCGTTGGTGGAGTCTTCATCTTTGATCGCAAAAGGAGTCCGCCGCCGACTATCCCGCGATAGGGACAAGTGCACGTGACTGACAACGGGATTGCGAACTACAATATCTGAAGATTTGGACGATCGACCTAACAAATATCGATCGCCCAACAGCGGATACACCTCAGCTTTAGCTGCACCGGCATCCTGTACCCACAGTTCGGGTACTTTGGCATTCGGTTTCAGCGCTAGCTGGTTAAAATTTACCTTAGCAATAGTCTGGACTGCTTGGGTAATCGCACCCAAGACGGTTTGAGGTTTGCGGGGCGGCTGCGGTGGGGTCATATTTCGCTGTGCACTACGATCGAGCGATCGGCTCTTGCACTATTCTACTCGCAACTTTTGGCTAATTTCAGGATCTGCCCAGACTCTCTTAGCGATCGTCGGCTAATGGCGATCGATTTTGGGGTTATTGCTGAACCTGCCCCGGAATAGTTTATCGAGCAAATCTCCACCCAATCACAAAAAATCCCGCTATCACGAGAGAATTTTACTATCATAAACTTGCCCAAAAATCAACAATTTCGATCTAATTTATCCCTGATTTACCAACACAATTCGCATAATTAAAACCCCCCTTTTTCAAGGGGGGTTAAAAGCCGAAAAATCAGCTTGATTCTCCTTACAGCGAAGAACCCAAACCGGCATAAGCACCGTAGAAGAAAAGACCCACAATGCTCAGAACACCGATACCCGCGACAGTAGCTACCAGCCACAAAGGAATTCTTCCACCACTAGACATAGCCATCACCTCACTAATTCACAGCTAAACAAATTCGATCGAACTATCGAAAGCAAACTCAAACACCAGTTAATTAAAGAAATAACTGGAAAACAAAATACCCAGAGTAAAAATCATCAACAGACCCAAATAAAGAGAAGTCCGATTTAACTCAACAGGCTGCTCGTTGGGATTAGGAAGGCGCTCAGGCATTGTAAACTCCTATCGTTGAATAAATTGCATTGCTGCGATCGCGCCCAAGAAAAAAATTGTTGGGACACCTAAAGTATGAACAGCCAACCACCGCACCGTAAAAATTGGATACGAAATTGGCTCATTGTTTGGGGTTCTGCTCGTCATTTTTCCAAATCCTTGTTAAATTACTTGGCAATGAACTGATCTACTTGTTTCTTAGCTTCAAAGCGATCCGAGATAATCGGCACTTCTTCCCGCTGCGGTGTGAAATACTGGTTAGGGCGAGGAGTTCCGAAAGCATCGTAAGCCAAACCCGTTTGGACAAACAGCCATCCAGCAATAAACAAAGCCGGAATAGTGATGCTGTGAATTACCCAATAACGGATACTTGTAATAATGTCCCCAAACGGACGTTCTCCAGTTGTACCAGACATTTAGAATCCTCCTTTCAACAACAAATCGACAGACAATCTCTATTACTATTCTACTATCAAGCAGCTTCCGCTGAACCTTGATATTTAAGTAGAGTACCGCTCGCGCCGATCACAAATCCGCGATCGGGGCCGATAAAGACAATCCTGTAAAAATTAGCAGGAACATCCTCAACTTCGCGGTCTTTTAGCCAAGTTTTCCCGCCGTCCAAACTGCACAGCAAATTGCCGCCGCCGCCGGCTACCCAAACTTCATTATCAGTCCGGTAAGCCATGTCCAGCAAACCCCAACTCGCCTTGCGATCGGGAAAAAACGGTTTTCCCCAACCTTCAGGATTGGACGGGTCGCTAAACTGAATCTGGCCGCCGCGGGCGAGCATCCACAAACGCCCATCCTTGGTAAAACCCATATTTTGCAGGCGGCGAGAACTGTTCCGGTTGTGAGGTTCCCAAGCTTCTTGTCCGGGTTTCCACACCGAATAGAAATTGCCCTTCGAGGAAACCGCAACATACTGCCCGTCTTCAGAACGGTTGATATTGCGAACCACCCCAAAGGAATCCTGCACGACAGCTTTCCAATTTTTGCCGTCGTCAGAAGTCCGGTAAATCGCTCCCACATCGGTGGTCATCTCGGCGGAATTCGGGCCCAAAGCCGCGATCGTACTCGGAGAACCCGGCAACTGACTGCTCAAAGCAATCCGCGTCCAAGACTTCCCCTCATCGTTCGTGTGGAGCAAAACAGAAGGCTGGCCGACAATCCAGCCTTCTGAACCCGAAAAACTCACCGACGCAAAACGCGACCTCGGATCGTCGATATCCAGTCCTATAGACTTCCAGCTAGTACCGCCGTCAAGCGTTTCGAGCAGAGTCGCCTCAGAACCCACAACCCAGCCGTGCTGAGGATTGCCCGTAAAGGCAATATCCTGCAAATTAGCTTTCGTCGGCAACGAAATCACCTGCCAGGGGTTGTAACTCACAGAACCGATCGTGCTGCAACTCGTACAGATGAGCGCAGCCGCCAATAACATTACAATTCGTTGCCAAAATCTCACAATCGTCTTACTGCAAACCATACATACTAAGTAACAACAAGAAACCAACGACCAAGCCGCCAAAAATCAGCAAACTTTTCTGACCTTCGGTCATGCCGTTGACACCGACACCGTAACGCTGATTTGCCTTAAATCCCGATACCCCTTCCATCTGACCGAGATTTTGAAACATGGATTTGCGCGCCCCGCAAACGGGACAGACCCAAGTTTGGGGCAAATCTTCAAAAGCCGTGCCCGGGGCAATGTCAATTTTAGGATTCCCCTTTTTCGGCTCATAGACGTAGCCGCAGGCGCGGCACTCGTGCCGATCGAGGGTTTTGGTTTCAGTAGCTCGATCGCTCATAAAATCTCTAGGAGTGTGGAAACCGCGTACCTTGATAGTCACGTATGAAACAGGACGCTGAATAAATTCAGAGCCCCCGAAAGGGGTTGGATAAGTAGAGGAGTAGTGCTTATCCATTTCCCTGTATGCCGGGAAGCGCCTTGCTACTCCAGTAATGTTAGCTTCGCCAATGTTATCGGTCGGTACTTTCCCAGAGACACTTCCTTAACCCATTACAGATGTTTAATCCCTAGGTTACAGAGCAAGGAACTAGCTACGCATTCCTTGGTGTGAACTTGAACTCTTGCCGATAACGTAGCCCCGAAAGGGGACTGAGGCTGGTCAACTTGGGGTTTCAGTTTTTAGGCCAGAAGCCCGCGACTTGCCGTCGGGGGTCGTTGACAGCTCCAAAAGAGTAGGTAAGCTAATCTTAAAATATACATTAAAAATTATTGCAGAAGATGGACGATTAATCTCAACCAACTCGTAATTTTAGCTACCCAAAATCTATATAATGTAACAGACAAGTTACAGAACCCTTTCACCTAGGCAGTAATTATTCACCGTGTTTGCACTCAGCGGCTACGAGTATTTCTTAGGCTTCCTGTTAATTTCCAGCCTAGTCCCTATCCTCGCCCTCACGGCGTCTAAGGTACTGCGCCCCAAAAGTCGTCCCTACGACCGACGCACTACCTACGAATCTGGCGTCGAGCCGATCGGCGGAGCCTGGATTCAGTTCAACATCCGATATTATATGTTCGCCCTAGTCTTCGTCATCTTCGACGTAGAGACCGTCTTCCTCTATCCTTGGGCGGTTGCTTTCAACCAGCTAGGACTTTTGGCTTTTATTGAAGCCTTGTTTTTTATCACAATTCTCGTTATTGCTCTTGTCTACGCATGGCGCAAAGGAGCCTTGGAATGGTCTTAAGTTCTGACAAAACACAAAAACCTCTAATTGTCAATCCTGCTATTCGCCCTGAAGTCACATCCGAATTATCAGAGAACGTCATCCTGACAACAGTGGACGATCTCTACAATTGGGCGAGACTTTCGAGCTTGTGGCCGCTGCTTTACGGCACAGCTTGCTGCTTCATCGAATTTGCAGCTTTGATCGGTTCGCGCTTTGACTTCGACAGATTCGGCTTAGTACCGCGATCGAGTCCCCGACAAGCCGACCTGATCATCACCGCCGGTACAATTACCATGAAGTACGCCCCCATCTTGGTGCGGCTGTACGAACAAATGCCCGAACCCAAATACGTGATCGCGATGGGCGCTTGCACCATCACCGGTGGAATGTTCAGCGTAGACTCCCCCACAGCAGTCAGAGGCGTTGACAAACTGATTCCCGTAGACGTGTACATACCAGGCTGCCCCCCCCGCCCAGAAGCGATTATTGACGCAATTATCAAACTGCGGAAAAAAATCTCCAACGATTCCATGCAAGAACGCGGCAACTTGCAGCCCACCCACCGCTACTACACCAGACCCCACAAAATGAAAGTAGTAGATGACATTTTGGATGGCAAGTATTTGTCAGTTCCCGGCCGGATGGCGCCACCGAAGGAATTGACGGAAGCTATGGGAATGCCCGTACCACCGGCTTTGCTGGCTGCACAAAAACAGGAGGTAAACCGTGGCTGAACAAGAATCTGCAATTGTTGAAGCCGGGAAGGTTTCCCAGTGGTTGACTCAGAATGGCTTCGATCACGAAGCTTTAGCGGCCGATAATTTGGGCGTGGAGATATTAAAGGTCGATCGAGAATTCCTAATTCCGATGTCAACAGCACTGTACGCCTACGGGTTTAATTATATGCAGTGCCAGTGCGCCTACGACCAAGGCCCTGGACAAGATTTAGTCAGCGTTTACCACTTGGCTAAACTGACAGATAATGCTTCCAAGCCTGAAGAAGTCCGCGTCAAAGTATTCATTCCCCGCGACGATCCCAGAGTGCCATCAGTCTACTGGATTTGGAAAGCAGCCGACTTCCAAGAACGGGAATCCTACGATATGTACGGCATCATCTACGAAGGACATCCGAATCTGAAACGGATTTTGATGAACGAAGATTGGGTAGGCTGGCCGCTGCGGAAAGATTACATTTCCCCTGATTTCTACGAATTGCAAGACGCTTATTAACGAAGTTTTGCGAGGGCGGGTTTAGAACATAAAATTTGACTTTTTGGGTTAAGTTTTATGCAGAACCCGCCCTCTGTTTTTTGGCTAATTTTGATTTTTTAACCGCAGATGCACGCAAACTCGCTATGACGACTCTGACCGTAGAAATTCTTTGTTCGGAGGCGGCAATATTTTCAGCAGCCGAGTCTCAACACCCGGAACCTCTGCTTTATGGCATCACAGACGGAAGGCTGTTGGGACATATTTGGAGCAAAAGTTCAGACTCTATCTCAAGCAGCAATATGAATTTATAGATGGCAATTCAGCAAGTGGCGATTTCCCTGGGATATTAGTTGACGTGAAGGTAACAAGCGTTAGGCAACCGCAGTCGTCATGTCCTTTCAAATCTGCAAGGCAAAAAATTTTTGGGCTGGGATATTCACTGATTATTTTTGTTTACGAAAAGACAGACAACAGTACGATCCGAAGTGCAACACTGAATATTTTGCATACAATTTACGTGAGTGCCGAAAGAACAGCAGATTTTCAAATGACCCGTGGAATTCGCAATATTTTAGACAACGAAGGCAATAAAGATGATTTGCTTGCTTTCATGTTTGACAAAAATCTACCTGTGGACGAAATTGAAGCAGCTAACATTGCCGACGAAATACTAAAAAACCCACCATTGCAAGGGTTTTTGACCATTTCTAATGCGTTGCAGTGGCGACTTTAGTATGGAAGAGTCATTGAGCGTGCCGGACAACAGGAAGGCGTTATCGCAGTTTATAAATCTAACCGATGAGTTCCAACGATCGCAAAACAAAACTAGAATACGGCGATTTTCAGACACCGCTGGCATTAGCTGAGATGGTGTGTCGGAAATTGATAGAACTTGATGTTAACCCCAAAGTCATCATTGAGCCAACTTGCGGGATCGGTAATTTCATTAAAGCTGCTGCAAATTCGTTTCCATCCGCCAGCAAGATTATCGGGGTTGAAATCAATCAAAGTTATTTAATAGAATTAAGAGCTAAGCATGAATTGTTGCAGGATGAAAGATGTGAGGTTAAACACGGAAATTTTTTTGAGTTTGACTGGACATCATTAATCAACCAATTTAATCATAGGGTGCTGGTACTGGGCAACTTTCCTTGGGTAACAAACTCACAACAAGGAACTATTGGCAGTGAAAACTTGCCGAAGAAAAGTAATTTTCAAAAGCACACTGGCTTAGATGCACTAACAGGTAAAAGTAACTTCGATATCTCAGAATGGATGCTGATCCATGCGATACAATGGTTGCAAAATCGTGACGCCACTCTGGCAATGCTTTGCAAGACTTCCGTTGCTAGAAAGTTATTGAATTACATTCATTCAAAAAAACTTAATCTCGCTAGCTGTGCAACTTACAAAATAGATGCTAAAAAGTATTTTGATGCAAATGTTGATGCCTGTCTGTTATTCTGCAAGTTTGACTCAAGCTCACAAAACTACTTCTGCGATGTATTTAGCAGTTTAGAAAGTTCTGAATGCCACCGAATCGGATATCACAACAATCTCCTGGTTAAGGATATAAACTCTTTCAGTAAATTGGGTAATTTATATGCGGTGAATTCAGGAGTAAAATGGCGATCTGGTGTCAAACATGACTGCTCGAATGTGATGGAATTTAGGAAAATTGATAATTTGTTTGTCAATGGATTTGGGGAAGCTGTCGAGCTTGAGGAAACTTATCTATTTCCGCTACTTAAAGGATCGGATGTCGCTCAAAATCGCATTAATGCCACAAATCGCTATATTTTAGTAACTCAAAAATTTATTGGCGAGTCAACCGAGCCTATCAGCCAGATAGCTCCTAAAACCTGGCGCTATCTGGAGGAGTGCGGACAATATCTAGACAATCGCAAAAGCAAAATTTATCAGCACAATCCTCGCTTTTCTATTTTTGGAGTGGGCGATTATAGCTTCAAATTTTGGAAGATAGCAATTTGCGGACTTTATAAAAAAATGGATTTCAGATTAATAAGTGAAATCGCTAATAAACCTGTGATTTTCGATGATACTGTTTATTTTCTCAGTTTTGAAAACGAACGAGTTGCACGTAAAACTTTTGAGCTTTTGAATTCATCGCCAGCAATTAACTTTTATTCATCGATGGTATTTTGGGATGAAAAGCGCCCGATCAAATCCAGCATTTTAAATTGTCTGAATTTAGCACTGCTGGCCGATTGGGAATTTGTAACCGCCGATGCACGCCGATAAACGCAGATGAGTACAGTTAAATGTTGACTTTTTTGGGGATAATTTAGGCTGCTATTTTTGATATATAGCAATCCTCAGAAAGATTCGCGGACGTTGTTGGGCCCCGGCCCTCAAGCGTCTGGGTGGTTATGTAAGCTGTCAGTCATACCTCATCTTTTTGAGAAAGGCTATAATACGTAAAAAATCGTGATATCTTTCCAAATTCATGGTTCGGTTTCTAATATGGTAAGGTGCGTCGCCATCTACAATCTGCAAGTTCCATTGAACATCTCACTGATCCGCACCCTACAGATTAGAGACCTGCGTAAGCCCTATGATAGCGCTGATTAACAACCTGCTATCCTCTGTAATGTCTGGAGGTAATAAGAGTGGCAAAGAATACAATTAAATTACTAGATGTCGTTGCCTTGACAGTTGATGTTCCTGAATACAATCTGTGGCGAGGACAAGTAGGGACTGTGGTTGAACTGTTGGCTGATGGTGCAGCGTTTGAGGTTGAATTTAGCGATCGCAACGGACGCACTTATGAATCAGTCGGGTTGCATCCAGACCAAATCATGGTGTTGTACTTTGAGCCAGCATCACCCGATCGCAAACCCGAAATGATTACAGCATAAGCGGCAAAATAACTTGCGGACATTATAAAAAAATGGATTTCAGGATGAGTTCCAACGATCGCAAAACAAAACTAGAATACGGCGATTTTCAGACACCGCTGGCATTAGCAGAGAGGGTGTGCCGAAAATTAGTAGAACTTAATGTTAATCCTCGCACCATCATTGAGCCGACGTGCGGTGTCGGTAATTTGATTCAAGCTGCTGCACGTTCATTTCCATCCGCAGACAAGATTATCGGGGTTGAAATAAATCAAAATTACTTAAAATAATTTAGACTAAATAAGCAATTATTTCAGGATGATAGATACGAGATTTGGCAGGGAGATTTCTTTCAATTTGATTGGACATCGTTAGTCGATGGGTGTAGCGATAGACTGCTTGTACTCGGCAATTTTCCTTGGGTAACAAACTCACAACAAGGAACTATTGGCAGTGGGTAGTCCTGCACAGTCAGGAAAACCTGTTATAATTTACTTATTCAATCTGCATTAATTTTTAGCTGATGAAATGTCCCGGTGCGACTCTCAATATATTGTAAAAAATGGTCACACTCACACTGGTAAACAAAGTTTTAAATGTCGAGATGGTGTCCGACAATTTGTGATGAGTCCCAGAAATCAGCCGCTGGAGGAAGAAACAAAAGAGTTAATAGATCGACTTTTATTAGAAAAAATATTTCTGGCTGGAATAGAAGCGGGCTACCAGGGTTTCCCCAAGGTGGCTATAATACTATGTTATTAAAAAGTTAGGAGCCGTCAAGCAACAAGTAGAAGTGAAGTCAAAAAAAAAGGGTTAGCTAACAATTCAATGTGATGAACTGTGCTAATTTGTTTAAAACAAGGGTAACAAGCAGTGGATTTGGTTAGCAATTAATGTGTTAAATAAAGAGATTGTAGGAGTATATATTGGCAAAAGAGATGAACAAGAGTGCGAGGGGATTGTGGGATTCACGTGCGCCCAGTATATCGTCAATGTGCTGTGAGTTATACAGACTTTTGTCCTTTCTTAAGGAAGAGTTTTTCCTAAAAAAAACACTCTTCATTAGGAAAGGATACTGGTCAGACAAACTATATAGAAAGATTTAATAATAGCATGAGACAAAGAATACAGCATATTCCATGTATATGCGGTACACACAATCTTGTAGTAAGTAAGGTGCGTCGCTTTCAGAGTCAATCTGCAAGTTCCATTTAAAAGGTCGCAGATCCGCACCCGGAGGATTAACATCACACAATATAAATATAGCGGCTGCTGTACTTCATCAACCTCGAATATGCTGTATCTTAAGCGATCGCCACAAAGTAAAGTACAGCAATCTCAATCCGAAAATCACTACATCGGTTTGATTGTCTGCTAGATGGCCTCGCCGATATTTCCCGCTGAAACAACCTAGGAAGCGACTAAAACAGGAGACTGTGAAATCCGGCAAATATTGGAGACAGTTGGCTGCTGCGAAACGACTCGCAGTTCGTGAGGATAGCGGGGACGGGGGTCATTTTCTAACCAGATGGGCGGTACCATCATCACTTCATAGTAAGCGATCGTATCCAAAACCCCTGGCTGGGACTTCAATTCCACTGTCAAGCCCGCTCTGTACTCAAATGCTTCTTCCCAGTCTAGGTCTCCATTGATATCCATAGCGATCGCGCCTCTTAATCTTGTTTCTTTTCTCCATTGTAGGTCACTACATAAAACATTGGGTACTTTCTGTTGCTTTTGATACAATTTTTAACTTTTATATGTTCGATCCCTGACAATTTAATAGAGAGGATCAATTGTCAATAAGTAAATAGGCTGATTTTGCCGACGGGTGACTAAGCTGAATCCCCACCCGTTTTTTGGATTAGTTCTTTCAACTCCTCAATTTTTTTTTTGTACAGATTACACTTGTGCTTAAGATTTTCAATTTCTCGTGAGTAGTATTTAATACAGTCTATTAATTTTCTGGTTAAAATTTTGTTTCGTTCAACCAGTTATTGATTGTTGAGTTGTTTTTTCATTTGTGGTTCTTCATCACCTAGTATGCTAAAAATATAATTAAAAACCGAATTAAACTAAAGAAATATATAAAATAATGACATCAAGTGTTGACAGAGTTGACTTAAGAGGGCGATCTGTTGTTAACTAGAATGAGAAGGTAAGTCATTTTAGGGTGGATGAATAATCGGGGTTGTCACCCCGCCTGGGTTGGCAGAGGTAGTAGGGTATTTTGAACAAAGAACAAATAACGGAATGGTTGAAGGCATTAACAATAAGTTAAAGCTGTTAAAACGCAGTAGATTCGGATTGAGATATTTTAAAAACTTTGAAATGCGAGCTTGACTTTTTTGGCATTTTCCTAAAGATTTAGCATGACTTTGTACCGAAGAACTGTATTTCTCGTGAGGAGGCGAAAGAAATTCGGCGGGTAATCAACCTCAAACATGACCAAGAGAAGAGCTTTTGCAAGTGACTTAGTATTAAAACCAAATGGTTTTTATACTGAGTCATTCAGGAGTGTCCGCGAACAATATCGCCTCCCATCAGCAGCGGATAATCTTTAGTCTTTTCTAACAATTTATCTCGTTCAGCGATCGGCGACTAAAAAAACAGAATACTCAGATACCCGACTTCTTAAAAAAGAAGTCGGGTATCTAACAGCCCTGGGAACGCACATCTAAAGCCTCTGCGTGCTACTTCTGGTGCTGCACCTCAATCACGGTGTGGACGTTCCCCCGCGGCGAAAAATCGCCCTTCACCGTCGCTTCCAGCGGCGAGCAAGCTGCCACAAAATCGTCTAAAATTTGATTGATCGATTCTTCGTGAGAAATGTAGCGATCGCGATAACTGTTAACGTACAGTTTCAGCGCTTTCAACTCTACCACCCGCTCGTCGGGCACGTAAGTAACGTGAATTGTCGCAAAATCTGGATAGCCAGAAAACGGACATTTGCAAGTAAACTCCGGCAAAGTAATGTTGATCGAGTAGCGCCGCCCGACTCGCGGATTTGGGAAAGTAATTAACTCCCCTTCCAAAATCTGGCGTTCGCCGTATTTAATTTCCTCGGTGCTTGACTTTTGGGACATACTTTGTTCGGCTGCGTAGTTGTTCATAGCGATTGACTAATAACTTGTAACATTTAATTAAATTTACGATCGATATCTGTAACAAATATCTTGACGAATTGTGTTGCGATCGATCTACTTGCAAATATTCTCAGGCTAAACTAAAAAAGTTCACCCTCGCCATCTACAATTATGCAAAATACTACCTTACCTGACAATACTTCCCCTGAAAACTCAAATAGTTACTCTCCATCCGTACCGATTTCCCTGTATCGAGAAGTCACGGCGGAGCTGCAAGCCGCCCAAGCGATGCTCGACTCCCTCAAAACCCACAACCAGCAATTAGTCCAACAAAATCAACAACTGCGGCGAGAAGTAGAAACAGTAGTTCAAGTATCCCAACAGCTACAGCAAGTAGTCAACTCGGCTCAGAGCCTCACCCAGACAGGGATGCCTCAAATGCCCCCTGTCAAATTCAATTTCAGTGTTGAACCTGCGCCCCTAGCACCTGCAACCTCACAGACTAATTCTGCCTTACCTCAAGCACCCCCCGCCCCTGGGACAGTCTCCTTCCCTTTCCCCCTACCAGAAGCGGAGCCAACAGCCTCCTCGATGCCGCAGCCACTTCCAGAAAAATTATTTACAGACGTACCGGAAATTCCTTACCGTTTGCGTTCTAAACCCAAAAAAGCTTCAGACTTAAGCGGATTGTGGTTGGCGATCGCGATTTTTCTGATTGTCATTGCAGCTTTCGGCGCAGGTTATTTAGTTGTGCGCCCTTTATTGAAGGGGAAGTAAATTGCAACAAGAATCCCACGGCTCGAGCCGTGGGATTTTAAACAAAACCTAGCATAAAATGTTCAAAGTTACGCTAATTGGCCATCATCCTCTGGTGGCACTCGTTTCTACTAAACGAGGCGCATACTGCTCTTCACAAGCAGAACCTACGATGCCCACCCCTGGCTCGAAACCGCGCGTGAACTCAGTGAGTTTTACCTGTTTAGCTTCCAAAGCTGTCTGTAGCACCTTCATGGCTCGGTGAGGGTCGCCGGCCCCGCAGAAAAATAAGTCTGCAGCAAAATAACCGTGTTCAGGCCAAGTATGGATTGCTATATGAGACTCTGCCAAAGTAGCAGTAGCTGTCACTCCGTGAGGACTAAACTGGTGTACGCACAAATCGATGAGAGTAGCTCCTCCGGCTTCGATCGCATCGAGTATGGCGCGGCGGATACGTTCAGGATCGTTGAGCAGGTCTCCAGGAGACTGCCAAGCATCAGCGACCAGATGGGTTCCCAATTGTTTCATTCTGCGGGGTTTTACCTCTAACTCATAATGTCTCAAACCTTTTGAAGATAGCACGCTGTCCAGAAATTTTCAAGTATATTTCCCAAAAAAATCAAAAATAGCGACGAGCGCGATCGCACCGGGGGTTTTTTTGCGCTTTGGCCGTGGTCGAGTGCAGGTTGAGTTCGATTGAAGTTCGATAAGGGCGATCGATATTTACTACTGCCAAAATCGGCTTTCGGTAGAATGCGGTTAAAGCCCAACCGCCTGAATTTGCCCGTGGCGATAGAGATGGTAGAAACCCGCAGGGGCCGGCACTCTTGGCACGGCCCCTACAGAAACCGGGTTTCTCGGTGTTCGGTTTTTTGAGGTTGAGCTACTTAATTATGGTCGATCGACTCATCAATCCCGGCTGTGAGTAGCTCCATTCGGCAAAATCGCCCCGCCCAAAGCTGCTTCATTCAAATTAGCAACATTCAAGCTCGCCCCAATCAAATTAGCCTCCGACAAATTAGTTCCTGTCAAATTTGCCCCTGTCAGAGAACTCAGCAGCAAACCCGCTCCCGACAAATTGGCGTGACTCAAATTCGCCCCCCGCAAATCCGCTTCCAGCAAGCTAGCACCAGACAAATTCGCACCGCTCAAATTAGCTCCCCGCAAAGAAGCTTTGTTCAAATTCGCAGCCCTCAAATCAGCATTGTGCAGAATCAAACCATTTAAATTAGCTTTACTCAAATTAGCTCGACTCAAGTCAGCACCGCTCAAATTAGAGCCATTTAAATTAGCGGATTGCAAGTCAGCACCGCTCAAGTCAGCACCGCTCAAATTAGCAGCGCAAATAGAAGCCTCCCGCAGACTTGCTTCGCTCAAAGAAGCCCCAACCAAATTAACACCGCTGAGATTTCCGCGATTTAGATAAGCCCGAATTAAAGTTGCTCCGCTCAGATTCGCCCCGTTCAAATCAACCTCGCTCATAATCGCTCTAGTCAGATTTGCTCTGCTTAAATCCACCCCGCTCATAATTGCTCGGCTCAGCGTCGCCCCGCTCAAATTAGCCTCAGTTAGTTTCGAGCCACTTAGCAAACAAGCTCCTACTAAACTCGCTCCAGTCAGAACAGCTTTGCTCAAGTCAGCCTGAGACAATATTGCTCCGCTGAGATTTGCTCCGCTCAAATCTGCTGCGATCGCCACAGTTCCAGTTAAACTAGAACTCCCGAGGTTTGCTTCAATTAATTTCGCCTTAGACAAATTAGCCCCGCTCAAGTCGGCGCCGTTTAAATTAGCTCCAATCAGTTTGCTTCTAATTAAGTTGGCGTCTTTCAAATTAGCGCTGCTCAAATTTGTTCGACTGAGATTAGCTTCACTCAAGTGAGCTGCAATGAGGTTAGCCCCTCGAAAATCTCGTTCCCCGTTTCTATGTCTAATTAAAAGTTCATCGGCACTTAAAATCTCAGTGAAATTCATAAAAAAAGTTGAGTGAGTTTCCTTAATTTCTCGATGTTCTATGTTGTCTGAAAGTTTGTTGTACGATCGTGTTTGCCAGTCAGTTTTTTAAACCCATACTGCCGAGCGTAACAATTGTCAAAACTGCTTGATTCCTAGCATCGCCCTGCTAACCTAGTTATAACTTACGAAAAGAAACCGGGTGCTGGTAAAATCTGAGGTTTGCCCGCAGAAGTCATGAAGAAACCGAGTTTCTCGCCGCGTGTAAGTCCTGTAAGTGTTATTTTGCTAGTAATGAGCGGGCGGTTGATGTTAGTTGTTAATTGTTAGTTGTATTTATACTAACTGCTAATCACTAACTATTAACTGCTAACCATTTACCAAAATACCGAGAAGTTGTCGATCGATCTTGTCAAGGTCGATCGCATATTTGGGGTATTGCTGGCGGCATCCGCGCCGCATTCTGACCCGAAAAATTGCTGGTACAGGCGATCGAATTTATTAGTGCAATCAAGAAAAAAGATATCGGAGCTTCAACCCCTAATGCCTTCTAGATAAGTGCCTTCTACCTTCGAGCAACCCGGACAGCAGCGCCAGGCCAGCTCAGCTAGTGTCACCTCCCCCCACTGTGTTCCGTGCCAGTGTAAACCAACAGGAAGGCTGTTTCTCTCGGAGTGCTGAGCAAGTCGCAGGCGAAGCAAGGAATACGCTGCTAGTAGCCGAAGATTTCGCGAAAAAATGCACCGCGAGCCGTTCCCGTATTCCCGCGCTGCTGTGCTTGCTGTTAATTTTTACTAGATCCATGAGCGCTTGCGGTTCTAATTAACAGAACACCCGACACCAGACGCGCTCCCGGACATAAAAGCTGTTCCTGGGCTTCTCAAATGCTTCTCTGAGGCATTCCCAGAAAAACTGTATTCATGCCGCAGGTGTTGCCAACAGCAATTGGGCTGCTACAGTCAACCAATGACCAGCCTAAGTCTTGCGGGAAGGCGACGACAATATTATTCTAATAGTTGCCGACCACTGCAGGCCGTACTCGGCGCGCGGGACTGGCTACTTCACCTGTATAAGTTGCTGAAATTAGCTACCCATAGTTAAAGATAGTCGTTCTTTGACTGACGGGGCAATATCTGTTGTAATTTATGTCATCAAATTCGATCGTACTGCGGGGTTTGCAATCGAGCAGTAGTGAGTGTTACAGACTAATAAACCGCAGCGGATTTATTCTGTAAAAATTAAGGGAGCCGATCGAGCCACCGGCAGAAAGCCCAGCTTGCCAATCAAAATTCAACTTTTGACAGGTCGCTTTTTTTTAAGTTTCCAGAACAAAACAAAAGCCGGCTTTCATAAAAAAAGCCGACTTTTGAGATACTTTTACCGACCAAGGGCAAACGCCTAGATCGCCAGTCTTGGTTCGATCGCTTTCGACAATCCGAGGGCGCGAGTGCGACTACCCTGCAGGAAGTAGAAACAATACCCAAACAATGTCTGAAGTATTAAATCAGAGGGTGGCGGGTAACGCCCTGATTGGGATCGTAAATAGCAGCCGTAGTATCAACGCCCGGAGTGCCAGGAGCGCCGTAATCGGCCCGAGCACTATCGACGCTGGGATAGTCGTAGGTGTTCCAATGCTGAATGCCTCCGCGGCTCAGAATGGTTTCAGCTCTAGCGACTTCAGCTTCGCTGCCGTCAAGCAGTACCAAGTAATCTCCTCTGGCCACTCGCTCGTTGTATGCTTTAGCTTCCTCTTCGGGAATTCCCAAACCGACTAAAGCTCCGATCAAGCTGCCCGCAGCCGCACCCAAAGCAGTACCCGCGAGTGTAGTGGCGATCGCCGTAGCTGAGGCTCCTGCCAGCATAATCGGCCCGATTCCCGGAATTGCCACTAGGCCGAGACCTACCAACAAGCCTGTCAAACCGCCCAAAGTGCCGCCTGTGAGCGCGCCCTTAGTCGCTCCTTCATCGGCCTTGTTATCCGCGCTTTCCTGCACGTCAAGGCCTGCGATCTCTCCTTTAGAGTCAGCATCCTTAGCGATGACCGAAACCCGCTCCATGTCAAAACCCGCAGCTCTAAGTTCCGACAGCGCGTGTTCCGTCTCGCGGCGGGTTGAAAATACGCCCACCGCGCGCTTGTGGTGGCCCGAAGCTCTGCGGCCGGTGTCTGCCGGCACATCGTAAATGCCCCAATCCTGAATGCCCCGCACGCTCAGAATTCTTTCGGCTGTGGCAATATCCGAATCTGTGCCTTCTACGAATACCAAATATTCTCCGCGCGAGACGCGATCGCTATAAACTTTAGCTTTTGATTCGGGAACTCCCAAACCGACCAAACCCCCGACCAAACCGCCCGCAGCAGCCCCAATCGCGCCTCCGACTACAGTATCGGCCAGCAGAGTTGCGATCGCGCCCCCCGCCATCACCGGGCCAACTCCTGGAATCGCTAGCGCTCCAATGCTTCCGAGCAACCCAATCAAACCGCCCGTCACTGCTCCCGCTGTCGCGCCTGCTTTTGCGCCGCCGCCCACTTTGTCGTCGGTACTCTTACCAGCGCTAGCGCCGGCAATTTCGCTGCGATCGAGATTTTCCCCAACTACCGAAACTTTATTCATCGGAAACCCGCTACTTTGCAGTTCCGTCAGGGCTAGTTCCGTATCTCGGTAATTAGAAAATGCTCCTACAGCTCGCTTGTGTTGACCTAAAGCCATTTTTTTTCTCCTTGAAAATATACTACTTTTACACAACTACAGAATTTATGCTCTGCTTGCCGCCATCAATCACATTTAGTCATTTTTTCCAAACATTTTTCATCGGTCGCTGGGAATAACTTCGGACTCTATCTTCAGGCTGGTTTTCAACTAATTCTCCGGGATGGTAAATCGTAATTTGGGAATAGGACTTTGCAGGTACTGCGTGCGCGAGTTTTGAGTTCGTGAATTTTTAATTTTCAACTCTTTAACTTAAAACCCCGCTCCCTCTAGAGAGTCACGTAATACCAATTTAAACAAATCTTGCTACAATCCTCAATCTGATAACAATCATTAAATGTCACAGATCCAGGCGTCGGACACGGGATTGCCGTGTCCCTACAGACGATCGGGTAAAATCTATCTGTCGCCCTACTTTTCAGGATCGATCTAAGCGCTGCTAACCGCTCCGAAAGCAATCTTAAAATGCCCAAACTTCCCTCAAAAATCCATCCGTTAAATCCGTTAAATCCCCTACACTGCGCGTTTCCGAACTTACTCCTAATTTATTGCTTGCTGCTAGGCGATGCGGGTGCAGCAGGGGCGACAACAGCCGTAACATTCACCGTTTTGACACCCTTAATCTCTTTAGCTAGCGGCTCAATTTTAGCTAAATCAGTTTGACTTGGAACTGTGCCGCCTACGGTGACAGCCCCGTCTTTTGCCTCAACAGTTAGCTGACCTTTAGTGATGTTTACTTCCAACTTCGAGCGAACTTCACTTTTGAGGTCGCCATCGGCTCTCATTGCATCGCCACCCGTCACATTGTTGCGCTGTTCTCTGGCCCTGATATCAGAATTTGCTTGGTTTTTGCGAATATCGCTAGTGGCGTCACCCTGAGTTTTTTGAACTGTCTCGGCTGGGGGCGGGGTGGTGGTATTTTCTGTGGTAGAATTAGGAGAATCAGCGCTAGTTTTAGCCCCGTCGCTGCAAGCAGCAGCTCCAAATAATAGGATGCCGCTGAGGAGAATTGGTGTTAGTTTGTTCATAATATGTTAATACCCTCCGGGTAAGCTTTTGACGGTCCAGACTTCGTTGACCCAGATGGAGCCAGACAGAATCTTTGGTTTGTGCTTTCTGTGATTTAAAAATCATTATCTCAAATATATAAATTTGAGGAAGTATCTACATCGCTCCACGGGTGTAAATTTTATCTATGTCGTTAGATAGAGTACAAAAAACAAAATAAGGTCTCGGATCAAATTTAACTTAATTTAGTTCTGAGCGTATTATTCCTCAGAAACCCGGTTGATGCCGACATTTTTGGTTGCAAAAGCCAATATTTTCGCAGAAACCAAGTTCAATAGCGTAAATTTTATTAATAAATTCGATCGCCATTCCCAACTTATTTCCCCCTTTTTCCTCTAACCTCAACATCCATCCGTTAAATCCGGTCAATCCCGTATATTGCCCGCTGCCGAACTTTCTGCTTCAAAACAAACGAAAAGAGTCGAGAAATTTTTGAGCATTTTCTGGTTCTGGGGTAGTGGCCACCAGCCCGTAAATGCGCGTTTCCACCAAAAAAACTTGACCTACACCTACAGGTTCAGTCGGGGAAAGCGGCTGAAACTCAAACTCTTTTCCCGGATAGCCTCCGAGGGAAATATCCCGCACTTGCAACAATTTAGCATTCGCCCCCACGACAAAGAAATCAACGGCATTATTTAAAGTAATTTTAATATTATTGTTACTTTGCCGGAAATCTAGGTCAAAGTATTGAAGTAAATAAGTTTCTTTGTTTTTTAAGATCGATCTGTATGTATGAGCGGTAACTTGAGTTGAAAAAGTTTCCGAATTAATTTTGGGATTTCCCGGCATATCGATCGCAAACTGACCCATCGCCGAGCAAAATGGCTGCCACTCTGGCGTCTGAATTGCTGTCTGCAGCGGGGCTGGTTGAGATGCAGCGGGACGGGCAAACTTGACAGGGGATAAAAGTAATGTAGCAGTAACTAGAAGTAAATATACCAATTTTATTTCCGTAAAAATTATATTTGCCCGATCGATCTGCGTTAGCCTAGAAATATATCCGCAAAGGGGGGATTTATGCTGAATATTATATTTACTCAACGGCGAGGCGACTCTCAAGGGCTAAAACCAGCTAAAACCAGTAAAACCAATAAAACCAATATACTCGCTGCTGTAAATACTTGGCTGGCTGTGTGTCTGCTGGCTGCTGTCACAGCTTGTGCAAACAGCCCCAACAGCAAGGCACTCGAAGAATCTTTAGCCGCCGATCCCAAATTAAAACAAAATCCAGTGGTTTTCTCTTCCCCGCCACCAGCGACAGCAGTTGAGACAAACTCTACCGCCAAACTTCCTCCCGATTTCCCGACAGAGATTCCACTCTATCCTAATGCTGAGTTAATCGAAGTTGGCGGGCAAACCGATCCGTCCCAAAAAAATGTGCGGCTGCGCTGGGAAAGCACAGATCCCGTTAATTCGGTTCAGAACTTTTACTCCACAGAGTTTGGGCGCAGCAACTGGGAAATAGTCAGCCGCCCAACCGCCGAGGGACAAGGTTCTTTGGTAGCAACCCGAGATAATTTGCGGGTAACAGTGTCGCTTTCTCCTACTCAGAAAGTAGGAGGTTCTACAGAATTTACGATCGACTACAGCAAAGACAGCCCAGAAATTGCTGCCAGTCCTCAACCTAAGAATTCCGAGTCTAGCGCATCTCCAACCGCTTCACCAACTCCATCTAATTCCGAGGGAACTACTCCAACCCCATCCGCCTCGCCAAAATCAGCAAAAGTTAGCCAACAAGAAAGCGAAATTCCTCAACAGTTGCGGCAGTATGTGGCAGATTTAAGTCAGTTGGAAGTGCTGAAAGTGCGATCCTCTCCGAGGGCTTCGCTAACGACAGAAAATGCTAATTTAGAAACTGCCAGCACTTTGCCCAAACCCAACAAAATAGCCACTCGCCGCGAATACGCCCGCTGGTTAGTAGCAGCTAACAATCAGATTTATGTTAGCCGTCAAGCCAAACAAATTAGATTAGCAGTAGACTCTAGCGAACCGGCATTTTCTGACGTACCCAAAACAGACCCGGATTTTTCAGCAATTCAAGGTTTAGCAGAAGCCGGTTTAATTCCAAGTTCGCTTTCTGGAGAAACTAAAGATGTAAAATTTCGCCCGGATGCACCTTTAACTCGCGAAACAATGATTCTTTGGAAAGTACCTTTAGATACTCGTCAAGTTTTGCCCACAGCTAACATTGACGGAGTGAAAGAAAAGTGGGGTTTTCAAGATGCTTCTAAGATTGATTCCCAGGCGTCGCGGGCAGTTTTAGCTGATTTTAACAATGGAGACTTAGCGAATATTCGCCGCGTTTTTGGTTTTACTACTCTGTTTCAGCCGAAGAAATCCGTGACTCGCGCCGAAGCGGCTGCTAGTTTGTGGTATTTGGGCGTTCAAGATCAGGGATTGTCTGCTAAAGATGCTTTGGAAGCAAAAACTCAACCAGCTCAATAGAGTTGTAAAGTTTTGAACAAAGCATCTACTTACCAATACCAAGAAACCGGGTTTTTTGTCTGTAACAAAACCCGGTTTTTGCGTCCAAGACTGACGAAATTGTAGCAAGTTTTGACACATCGGCGCGCGATCGCCCGCCCGAAAAATTTCAGCTTGGATTTCTAAGATTTCTGTGAATATGATATCAATTCCGGTAACACCGGAATCATATAAACGCAGGACACGGCAGTGCCGGTTCCCTACAATTAATCGGGGTAGGGCAACGGCACTGCCCTGTACTGATTTTGGGTAATATAATTCCGATGCTACCGGATTTGATATGACTGATACTAATTCTCAAAACTCATGCAAAAGTATCTGTAGGGTGCGTCGCCATCACAAATCTTAAATAATATCCACAATCTTTGAGCGACGCACCGGTGCAGAATAGTGAGCGTAAACAAACCTACACTCATCATTGTTGCTTTCTGGAGGCGAGAATTGGTATTACCCAAAAACCGAGTTTTATCTACAAAAATGTGCAGTAAAACGCGAGGGATATCGGTTAAAAAACCCCGCTTCTTTAATCCCTCTGCGCTCCTTCATTGTAAAAAATCCTTTCAAACACTACACATCGGCTTCTCTGTGGGCGGTGTACACCCTACGGGATAGATTTTTTTTGCCTTAATCTTAGTTTGTGTATCCTTCCACACAACCGCTGCTTTTTGCGGGCAAATTTTGTACATATTTTAAGTAATACTTTGTTCAAAACTCTCAGTAGTATTCCGGATTCGGTAGCGGCCTTAACGATAAATGAAAAAGAGTGTTTGAGCTCTAGGAGAGCGTTTTTTAATGTACGATATTACCCTATTTACCCCGCAAGACATGGCGAAATGCAGCTTAGTCCTGCGCCAGTTAGGTAGAAATACTGCTAGTATGGAAGCCAGCAGCCAAAAGATTGTTAAATATATTTACCAACATTTTTGCGATTCGCAAACGGGAGAAAATACCTGTGCCTCAGTGCGTTTGTTCAAAACTCATCCCTACGGCGGATTAGAAGACTCATTGCAACAATCCGCCCGCCGCTTGATGAACGGCAATTTCCCCGCCGCCGACATGAAATGCTGGACTCTGCTAGCAGCAGCAGGCACAGAACCGCAGTGGAATTCTCGGCACACAGCAGCAAAAAATACAGCTATTCCGTTAGTTAGCGCCGAATTAGTATCTCAAATGCCGGCGATTTCCGAAATAATTCGGCAGTTCGGTTTAGACATTCCTACAGTCCTCGGAATTGAGCGAGAAAGGTTCTTGCAATTAGAACCCGCAGTATTAAATATTTTTCACGTATCAGAGGCAAAAGGCAGCCCCTTTATTCCCGAACAAGATTCCTTAATTATCCCCTACCAAGTCAAGTCTGTATTGGGATTTGGGGGACTTCTGCGATCTGGAAGTTTGTTTGCTGTAGTGATGTTCCTGAAAGTTAAAATTCCCGATCGCACGGCTGAAATGTTTAAACATCTGGCACTGAGTGTCAAAACAGCCCTGTCGCTTTCCGACGAAAAAGTTGTATTTAATTCGTCAGAAAATGCTGTAAGTTTTGGGAAAAACAACAATACTTATGAAACCCAATTTCTGGAATATCAAGTTGCAACTTTGATTGAAATGCTGGATTTTTCAGAACAAGAAATGCTCAGACAAGCAGCTAGTTTTCAACGGATAATTGACAAGTTGCAGCGCGAAATTGCCGATCGCAAAAACAAGGAACAAGCTTTGTAAACAAGCCGCGATCCATTCACCGGCATCCTCAATATTGCCGAAGATGCTATTGTTCGCATCGAGGAAAATCAAGGAATTCAGCGTTTCATATCAACTCCGATAGCATCGGAATTAATATTACCCACAGTCAGGACACGGCGAGTGCCTCAGTCCCTACAATTAATCGGGGTAGGGACACTCTTGCTCTCGCGGTGTCCGAACTATCATTCCGATGCAACCGGAAACGATATCAATCAAGGCGAAAAACAGATTTAACCCAAGTTCTGTGTTTAACAACCCGGTTTCTCCAAGAAACCGAGTTGCTTGGTTCTGTGTTTTTTGACTGCTTTTACAGCAGATTCCACATTTATGAAATACACTCGCCTATAGTGAGCTTCCCCGTAGGGACACGGCACTGCCGTGTCCCTACAATTCACAAACCTGGAATATGCTGTATGTATTTTCTCACTCATCTACTTACCATAAAATAGGTTTGTAGTGATGACTGAATTCTTCATATAGCAATCGCCAAGACGTTGAGGACATTCTTAATGCGTGAAACTATTCCTTCTTCCTTTTGCTATATCATTGAAAATTGGGGGATCGGGATGCTAAAATCACGCCGTACCACTTATCTATTGGTATTTGCTTTCTGACCCGAAATCCTAAGTTTTCAATAACTTCTCGGGCTTCTGCGTGAGTGTGACCAGACCACAAGTGATATTCTAAAGAAAGGTTTTGCACGAGTTGCCAAATCTCTCTATCTTCAAATAACAGCCATTCTGCACCTTCGCAGTCTACTTTTGCTAAATCGACGCTGCCGCCAATTCGCTCGATCGCCCTGCGAAATGATACCATCGGTATGTCGCCACTTTCGCTGACTGTCGATCGGGTTTTTCCCGAGACTTCCCGAATGTCAAGGACTACTTTACCATCTCGATCTCCTACTGCTTCCAGAAAATATGTAAAATTTGCGATTTGAGATTGATGTTTGAGGTAATTTTCCAGGTGGGGATTAGCTTCGTAGGCGTGAATTACGGCATGGGGAAACCTGTTCCTCGCAGCAATGGGAAATAACCCGACATTCGCTCCAATATCAATAATTGTCATCAGCGATTCAGATAATTGCTCGACTCCGTAGCAGTCGTCTAAAAGCACTTCTATAAATTCTCCGTCCATGCCTTTCTCTGAAGGTACGTTTACTTGATAGCGTTTTCCTTGCACAATTAATTGTTCGGGCAATTGAAAGCTAGCAACTCTGTTAAATTTAATCCCTAACTTTTGGGCTCTAATTTTGCGATGCAGGAGTTGCTGAAGTTTATGGAAAAGCATAGGGAGAAGTTGAGAATATTTTATATTTTATAATAACGTTAGCTGATGGGAAAGCCCCTCGGCACTAACTCACATTTTGCACTGCTTGAAAACCTGGTTTATGGCGGAGGCTTAAACCTGAAAGGCGAGATTTTTAGTCAACAAACTCGGCGGCTGATTATATTTTGTTAAGAAGGGTGCCAGATATCGGTACAGAAAGTTATTTTGTTTGGTTTTGGAGAATCGTAAAGTGAGACTAAATCTGCTTTAATTGTCAAAATGTGCTCCCTAACGCGGAAATCAAAAATGTTAGAGTTCGATCGACTGTTGCAAACTCTCGAAGAGTTAGTCATGCTGCACTCTCCCAGCGGTGCGGAGTCCGAAATTAACCAGCGGTTGATGGAAAAATTCGCCGCCCTGGGAGTGAATGCTTGGCTCGATCGCGCGGACAATGCGATCGCCCTAATTAAGGGCCGCAATCCCTAAAAGTCGATCGCGATTACCGCTGACAAAAATGAAATTGGCGCCCTACCGAATCGAGAAGTCATATCAATTCCGGTTACACCGTCCGTGACTGTTGACTGTTGACTGTTGACTGTTGACTGTTGACTGTTGACTGTTGACTGTTGACTGTTGACTGTTGACTGTTAAAAATCTAAAATCTAAAATCTAAAATCTAAAATCGGTAGACGTGTTACCTGAATCAACTTAACAGAGGTTTGTGCTGAAGACGACACTCACCAGCTTGATTCGGAACAACCGCTAGCCTTTACCCAAAGCTGACAAGAACCCAATTATCCTCAAACCCGACATTTGTTCTCGAACAATTTTTGTGGCAGAAGCAGTAAAAGGACGAGCTCAATACACCAGGGTTTTAGCACCTGCCCGTAAGTCCGGTCAGGCTGGCAACCACCGCCACTAAATCGGCAGCATCTACAGGTTTGGTCAAATGCATCTGAAAACCTGCTAATAGGGCCTGCCGACGATCGTCATTCCGGGCATAAGCCGTCAGCGCGATCGCCGGTAGCCGACCGCCCCGCTGCGCTTCCAGTTGCCGCAACTTGCGGATCAGGGAGTAGCCATCCTCATCCGGCATCCCAATATCGCTCACTAAAACATCGGGGCTGCGGGTTGCGGTTTCAATAATAGTCAACGCCTCCTTGACCGAAGCCGCAGCGATGACATCCGCACCATATTTTTGCAGAATTGTACTCAGCAACTCTAGCGCGTCAGCCTCGTCCTCTACCACTAAAATTTGTAAGCCTTCAAGGGTGGGTGACGCCTCAACCCTCGCATTCGCCTCGACGATCGAGTTTAATCGCTCTGGGTCGCTGGTTGGTAGATGGATAATCATCACGGGCAGTTTGACTGTAAAGCTCGTCCCCTGTCCTATTCCTGGACTCACTACCGTTACAGTCCCGCCATGCAATTCAACTAATTGACGCACAATTGCTAACCCTAAACCCAACCCCCCATAACTGCGAGTGGTCGTGCTGTCGTGCTGGCGGAAGCGATCGAAGACAAAGGGTAGAAAGTCCGAGCTGATGCCTGGTCCAGTGTCGCTGACAGTAATTTCAACATGAGAATTAACCCGCTCCAAACGAATCTGGACTCGCCCGTTTTTAGGCGTGAATTTGATGGCGTTAGAAACGAGATTCCATACAACTTGCTGCAACCGATCTGCATCACCCAAGAGCGGGCCCGATTCTGAATCGAGCACGCTTTGCAGGCGAATTGATTTTGCCTCAGCCGCCAAGCGTACAGAGTCAATCGCCGATTCAATCACCGGTACGAGGTTGACTCTACGGACTTGAAGGCGCAGTTTACCTGTGATGATGCGAGAAACATCGAGAATGTCTTCGATGAGCTGGGCTTGAGACTTTGCGTTTCGCTCGATCGTCTCCAAAGCCCGCACAACCTTATCATCATTCAGGTTTTTCTGCCGCAGTAACATCGTTGACCATCCTAAGATGGCGTTGAGAGGAGTTCTGAGTTCATGAGAAAGAATCGAGAGAAACTCATCCTTGGCACGGTTGGCAGCCTCTGCATCTGCGCGAACCACTTGTTCGCGCATCAATAATTCGTCTTTGGTGCGATTAGACGCTTCCAGTTCGGCGGTGCGTTCCTGCACCCGCTGTTCTAGCTCCACATTAATTGCCTGGATACGGCGGCGGCTCTCCTCTAGTTCTTGGTTTGTAAGGGCGAGTTGGGCGGGACTTGGCGCATCGATCGCCACTGGAATTAAGGGAATCACTAAAAAGGTGAACGTATAGAAAGACCAAGCACCATTGACCGCTTTGATCAGTCCTGAAACCCAGTAGATGGGATACCAAAGTGTCACTACTCCCATCAGGTGGGTCGTGCCACATAAGGCAAAGATAAAAAATAAACCCACCAGCAGCATCACCGTCTTGGGAGGCAGATCCTGACGCTCATACCTAAAGTAAACAATGGCAACCGCCACCGAGTAATACCCGAGGACAGTCAATACATCTGACGTTAAGTGCAGCCATACTAACCCCGGTTTCCAGAGGTAGCAATGCCCGTGAGGAATGAAATTAGTCGAAAAAAATGTGCTGAAGAGGTCAGGCATATTAGTTTACGGGACTGTCAAGTTAATTAGGGCGTTTATCAATTCCACCAGATGACCCCAGCAGCGAGATGAATCAATCGCAGGCCCGAAAGTTCACCGCCCTAGGGTCATAGCGCGTCGCGATTGCCCGATACTGCTTGAGCTTGACGAAAAAGTTCTCAATCAAATGACAATACTTCGGACAGTTTTGGAACAGGGACGCTCCCCGAACAGAGACAAAAAATCCCTGGAATTTTAACCGAAACTCCCAAAAAAAGGCACTTTTTAGATTAAGCTCAAAAAATAGACGAACTTAAAAAAATGCCTGATGAATATTCTAGAATCAATTTTACAACAAATGTCAGGGATTAGTCAATCCAAAAAAAAGTTTATGGTGACCTTGTTTTCCACCATATTGCTTGTTTATGGCAAGGTAAACTTTACCAGTCTGAGCCGTTACAGTTCGTTGAGTGAAAAAACTTATCGTCGGCATTTTTTGAAAAACTTTGATTTCGCAGAATTTAATCAATACTTTATCAATAAAGCTTTGGATTCTGAGCAAACTATTATTGCTGTAATCGATTGTTCATTTATTGACAAGAGTGGCAAAAAAACTGAAGGTAAAGCTAGCTTTTATAATGGTGTAGCTGGCAGACCAGAAGAGGGATTAGAAATTTCTGTAATTTCTGTGGTCGAAGTCGAAACTCATTTGTCTTATAGTGTGAGTGTACAACAAACACCCTGGCGTCCTCCCACAGAACTACCCAAAAATCCCCTCACTGCTCAAAGGAAAAGAAAATCAAAAAAACCAACTAAAAAAAAAGCACGACTACGCTCAACGCCTGAGATAACAAGAGTTGACGACTATGCTCAACATTAAAAAAAAAAACCGTTCTTTATTGCCAGAATCTGTACGCTATTTGGTAGCTGATGGTTATTATTGCCGGGCTAAGTTCTGGGATGCTGTACGAAATTCAAATTTAAATTTGATTAGTAAATTACGCTCAGATGCCAACTTAAAGTACCTCTATACAGGTGAAAAAAATCAAATAGGTGCACCTCGTAAATACGATGGAAAAGTAGACTGTAATAAGTTAAAAAACTTAACCTTCATCAAAGAAGTTAAACCGGGAGTTAAGCTTTATTCATTAGTAGTATGGAGTATTTCTTTAAAATGCAAAATACGTTTAGCTTGTCTTTCAGAACTCCAACCCAATGGTAAAATCAAAAATATTTTATTATTCAGCACTGATATCGAGCTGACAGGTGAGCAAATACTTGAGTATTATCAGGCTCGTTTTCAGATTGAGTTTATTTTTCGTGATGCCAAACAATTTACGGGCTTATCCAATTGTCAATCTCGTAGTGGTCAATGCCTTGATTTTCATTTTAACGCCAGTCTAATTGCTTTAAATGTAAGGATTCAGGTCTAAAAACTTGCGGCTCCAACGCTTGTCTGGCAAGGGTTTTAGGGCAAAATAAGGGTTTTTGTCTTTCGTGGTTAATTGTCAATAAAC
Organism: Microcoleus sp. N3A4; assembly: GCF_036701805.1. NCBI lineage: Bacteria > Bacillati > Cyanobacteriota > Cyanophyceae > Oscillatoriales > Microcoleaceae > Microcoleus > Microcoleus sp. N3A4. The sequence goes on along the minus strand of NZ_JAUBRJ010000012.1, from coordinate 43,067 downwards.
GAGGAGAAGTGACAGTTTTTCGTGGCTTATTGAGAATAGAGATTGATTTAGTATCAAGCTCCATATCTAAAGTCTTTGCCCAGCAAGGAGTTCAGTGACCTGAATCCTTACCTTTAAATTTAGCCAAATATGAAGCTTATAATCGTCATTCATCTCCCAAGCCATTCGTGTTTTCCATGACCTCTTATAAACGCCGTGAATTCAATAGGCATATACTTTACACCTTTATTGATAAGTTAGATTTAGACCGGAATTTAATTTTAAATCACCCTAACCTTCCGTCAGTCCTATCCTATGGTACTCTCGCTGCTTAAAAACTGTCCGAAGTATTGAAATGACGGGCTTTGTACAATTCCGTATCGTAAGTTCGCTGGGTCTTGCGGTGGTGGCGAAGTGGAATCACGGCGCTCTTCCTCTCGGCATTGAGGCGGTTAATCACAGCCTGATTTGCATCATAGCCCTTTGTCAGCCAGCAGTGTACCTGCTACCAGTAACGGCGGCAGTTAGTCGGCTCCTTCTCGCGTCACAAGCTTGTCCGGGGGCGAGGTGAAACCCCAACGGATTGCCCAACGCATCCACGCGCTCGCATGAATCTTGTTACTCAATGCCCCTTTGGTGTGTCCAATTGCTTCATTCCTAGGCTCCTCAAAAAGCTCAGCAGGAAGATGTTTCTTTCAAGTGGGAAAATGCCTGAATTAAAACTAAGCGTACCGCCGGGGAAATAGAGGGTAAATCTGCTTTAATATATGTCAAAATTCGCTCCTAAAAACGAAAATCAAAAATGTTAGAGTTCGAGCGCCTATTCCAAACAATCGAAGAATTAGTAATGCTGCACTCACCCAGCGGTGAGGAGTCCGAAATTAACCAGCGGTTGATGGAAAAATTCGCCGCCTTGGGAGTGAATGCTTGGCTCGATCGCGCGGACAATGCGATCGCCCTAATTAAGGGCCGCAATCCCGAAAAGTCGATCGCCATCACCGCCCACAAAGACGAAATTGGCGCCCTAGTTAAAACAATAGGCGAGAGTGGCCGCGTGGAAGTCCGCAGATTGGGCGGCGCGTTTCCTTGGGTTTACGGCGAAGGCGTGGTGGATTTGCTCGGAGACAAGCAAACAATTAGCGGCATTCTCAGCTTCGGTTCCCGCCATGTTTCTCACGAATCTCCTCAGAAAGCTCAGCAGGAAGATGTTTGTTTAAAGTGGGAAAATGCCTGGATCGAAACTAAGTGTACCGCCGAGGAATTAGCCGAGGCCGGAATTCGACCGGGCACGCGGATGGTGGTGGGAAAGCACCGCAAGCGCCCGCTGCGGTTGAAGGATTGGATCGCGAGCTACACTCTGGACAACAAGGCTTCAGTGGCGATTTTGCTGGCTCTGGCGGAATGTTTGAAAGAGCCTGCGGTGAATGTTTATTTGGTAGCGTCGGCGAAGGAGGAGGTTGGGGCGATCGGAGCTTTGTATTTCACGCAGCGCCAGCCGTTGGACGCGCTGATCGCTTTGGAAATTTGCCCTCTGGCGCCGGAATACCCGATTCTTGACAGCGAAAACCCGGTTTTGCTGGTTCAGGACGGCTACGGAGTCTACGATGAAGGATTGAACGCCCAATTGCGCGCAGCAGCCACAGCAGCCGATGTAGAGGTGCAGTTGGCGGTAATTAGCGGTTTTGGGAGCGATGCTTCGATCGCCATGAAGTTCGGCCACGTAGCCCGCGCCGCTTGTTTGGCTTTCCCCACCCAGAACACCCACGGCTTTGAAATTGCTCATCTAGGGGCGATCGACAACTGCGCCGCCATCCTCAAAGCCTACTGTGACGAGCTTTGGGACGACTAGAAAAAAAACTTTCGCAAAGTAGTTGACAGATTGGGAAAGATTAGTTAAGGTAATAAAGGTGCGGAACACAAGCAAACGCAACGCGCCCCCATCGTCTAGAGGCCTAGGACACATCCCTTTCACGGATGCGACGGGGATTCGAATTCCCCTGGGGGTATTGAAAATTTAACTTCGATATCAAAGTGATATCTAGCAACTGGTAAAGGCAAAAAGCCCGCTCCACACGCTAGGTGTCATTTTGGTTTTTGGGGCGAGAAATTTGGTCTTTGATTAGAACCCACATTCCGCCCTTTGACTGTCACACCGTGATAGTTTTCGCCTTTCACGAGTCTGAACCTCCTGCTGTGAAAAAGTTTCAGACATTCATAGGAAAAACCATCTCCTCTTAAACCCATTCTCAACAACTAGGAAATGTTGACTTGGAATTCAGTCAAAATCGATCCAAACCTCATCGCTTAGTTAAAAATATCTGAATGTGAAAGTCAAAGGGCGGAATGTGGGTTCAAACAGTTGTGCAGCCTCCCTGAACTTTTCCCGATTGTAGAGCATCCAGGCACTTTCAAAAGCTGTTTTCGCGATCGACTCAGCCGCTCAAATTTCCGGCAGTTTGCAGTCAGGACTTTAACCCTTTCAACGAGGGCTAAAGTCCTGACTACGATCGCAATTCCCAATTACCCAGTATATTTATTTTTCAACCATTCGATCGAGCTTTTCCCTAACCAACAAATGTAACAGCGATCGCAGCAAAAACAAGCCGCCGAATCCCGAAACCGCAAAAGCGACGATCGCCCCCGTTTGATATCTCCCCACCAGCAGCACTGCACCCGACAGCAGCGCAAAACCAGTCAGACAAGCAAAAATCAGAGTTTTCAAAGCTAAATTAATCCGTTTCAAGGCTCTTTCGCTCTCGATATTTCGCACTCTAATTTGCAATTCGCCATCTTCAATTCGCTGCTCCAAATGCTTGAGAAAAACTTGCGCTTTGCTCGGCTGCTGCAACTTATATGTAATAAAACTTCGCGCTTGCCTTGCCAATTCTCCGATCGCATTTCCCCGCCCCTTGCTCACCGCAATACTCTTGACAAAAGGCTGAGCGGATGCTATGAAATTGTAGTTTGGGTCGAGAGTTCTAGCAATGCCGTCAAGAGTCGTCACCGATTTGACAATAAACATCATTTCTGCTGGCAAGCGAAACGGTTGCTGCTCGAACATGATATAAAGTTCGTTCTTAATTTCATTAAAAGCTTGAAAGTCGATCGGCTTATCAATAAACTTATCCAACAAAAAAGCAATCAGCCGGCGCACCGGCATCATATCCGGCATCGGCTCAACTAAGCCCATAGTAATTAAAGTATTGAGTACCTCGTCAGTATCCTTTCTCAGCACAGCAAAAAAAGTCTTGACCATTTGGTCTTTAGCCAGAGACTTAACCTCAGCCATCATCCCAAAATCGTAAAAAATCAAGCTGCCATCTTCTTTCACAGCCAAATTTCCCGGATGCGGGTCAGCTTGAAAAAACCCGTCAATTAACAACTGTTTCAAATAACAGCAAATTCCGAGTTGATTGAGCTTCGCAATATCTACTCCAATCGCCTCTAAACTAATGCGGTCGTCCACCTTGATACCGGGAGCGTATTCTACAGTTAGCACTTTTTTAGTAGTGTATTGCCAGTAGACTTTCGGGACAATAATCTGAGGATATTCTTGAAAATTATGGCTAAAGCGATCGGAATTTTTACCTTCTTGCACGTAGTCAATTTCTTGATATAAAATCTTAAAAAACTCGATATAAATTGATTCCAGATCGTACTTGCGCGTCCCAGGCAAATAGCGATCGCAAAAACGCATTACTTGGCGAACCGCCTTCACATCCAAATCAAATAAACTTTCCAAACCCGGACGCTGCACCTTCACAATCACATCTTCCCCGGTGTGCAGCCTCGCTTTGTGCACCTGTCCCAAACTCGCAGCAGCGATCGGCAACGGGTCAAAATCGCGGTACAAAGCATAAATATCCTTGCCTAACTCTGATTCTACAAGAGCGATCGCCTCTTCGGAACTGAATTGAGGAACCCGATCCTGCAACTGTTCCAACTCCTTCACATACTCCAGCGGCAGCAAATCCGCCCGAGTCGAGAGAGACTGCCCGATTTTAATAAAAGTCGGGCCTAAATTCAGCAAAGTATTGACCAACCAATGAGCGCGAATTCTTCTAGTATGAGGAGAATTATTTTGCAGCAGTCCATCCCACCACAAAAAAAACATAAACTTTCCCGCCGCTGCAAAAACGTCTATTTGTCGTGCTAGCGGCGAATATTTAGAACGTTGCCAACGCAGGAGTTTCGGTGCAGCTTTTGTTAGCATAATATTCAATATCTAGTTCCATGCACCGCGACAATTTTTAGGGGGGACATTCCTGGACGCAGAAATCGGCTTCGATGTAATAAAAAAACACTTCGTTGCAAGCCTTTGAAAGAGTTAAAAAACCCCGTTTCTGCGGTCAAGACTGCGTAATATCATCTCTGGTTATATCGCAATCCTCGCATCATTTGTGAATTTCTTACTCCCTCCCCGCGGCTTCGGGGAGAGTTGGGGTGGGGTAAAAAAATTACGACTCCTGCAAGGATTGCTATACAACGATAATTCAGTTCGCACCAAGGACTTTAGTCCCGATCTATTCATAAATAGAAGACGATCGTACTCACTACAAACAGGCGCTAATTACGGGCAAATAAGTGGACATCATATAAGTCCTGGGGAGAACTAGCAATGGAGAATTGACAATGTAGACCGGCAACCAGAAAAACAAATCAAAAAGGAGGATTTTATAGCGTTTGCAATATTTCCAAATCTCCCTCTTCTGGCAAGTCTTCGCCTGTTCGCTGCCAATGAAAGGCCGCTTCTCAACCGAACTATGATTCTAGATTACAAAGTTCCGCTGGAAATTGTGGCAGAGTCAGAGTAAAAGATGTGCGCCACAACTCGTCAGTTTCAGAACTTTTTGCCGGACTGCTAGACACATCAATAGTACCATTCAAGTGCTGCACCAAACACTTTACCAGCGCCAGACCCAAACCCGTACCGGCGATAGCTTGGTCAGTAATGCCAGTACCGCGGCGGAACTTTTCAAAGATGTGGGGCAAATCAGCAGCAGAAATGCCGGGCCCGAAATTAGAAACGCTCAGGACAATACAGCCGGCCGCCTCAGACGCCTCGAAAACTACCGCAGTTCCAGAAGCCGAGTATTTTCCAGCGTTCGTCAGCAGTTCCAGCAGCACCCGCTTGAGACTGTCTGGGTCGGTTTCCAAGCAAGGGGCAAACTTGGGCAAATCTAACTTCAGAGTCAATTCCTTATCCGCCCACTGTTTCTCAAAATCCCTAGCTAAATCTTGAATTAAACGCTTGAGGTCGATTTTGATTAGAGAAATAGGGGCTTGTTGAGGCTCAAAGTGCTTGAGGGCCAGCAAATCGTTAACCAGAGAGGTTTGCTTAGAACACTGCTGCTCTAGAATGTCGAGATACTTAGCCCGACTTGCTAACGGCTGTTCAACTTGTTTGAGCATCAGAATCGCCAGCTTCATGATTGTTAAAGGGGTGCGTAACTCGTGACTCATATTGGTGAGAAACTCGTCTTTAATCAGCTTCAATTTTCGCAGTTGGTCTAGTTGAATGGCAGATTGTTCGTACAGTTTCGCCTGCACGTCGAGACTTTGCTGTAACTGAGTGGTTCTGTCTTCGACTAGGGTTTGCGCTTCCTTGAGCGTCTGAGTTTGGATAATCGCCCTGCTCGATCGAGCGCAGACTAATTCCAGAACTTCCAATTCTTCAGGACTCCAGGCGCGCGGCTCGGAGTCCTGCAAAACCAAGAACCCCAAGACGGTTTCCTGGCAGCGACCGCCCGTGAGGGGAACCAGCAGCAGGGCGCGAATGCCTTGGAGTTTCAAGATTTCTGCGACGCCCTCTTGTTCCTTGCCGATTAATTCGCCTGCGTCAGCGAGGGCGATTGGTTTGGGTGCGCTGTGGAATGCTTTGTCGAACAAATTAGATTCCGACATCCAAAAAGCGGGAGAGTTATTTGATGTTGAGTTGGGGATTTGGGATTGGGAATTAGCAGTTTTTTCCTTGTTTTTTGTTTTGGCTGTCGAGCTTTGTTGACCTCCATCGTTTTGTTCTATTGCTTGTTTTATTTCATTTTTTGTCAAAACAGATTCGCAAGCTAATACAATTTTTGCTTTGGGTGTTTGATTGGGGGAGGAAGGTTTTAAGAGGGGGTCTGTATATTTCAACAGCAGAATTTGACCTCTATCTACTTCCAGGGTGTCAACGGTATTTTCAATAACTTGCTGCAAAACTCGATCGATTTCTGAACTGGTGTCGATCGAAGCAGCAACTGAGTCGAGGAGATTTTTGTATTTAGCTTGTTGCTGTAACTGTTGGTTTAAAGTGGCAATTTCTTGATTTTTTTGAATGTGAGAAATCGCGATGCCGATCGCATCCGATGCTGCTTCAAGGCGCTGCCGATCGCCTGCCGACCACTCGTGAGGTTGCGACTTACCAACAATCATCATGCCATTTACAGCCCCTCCAAATCGCGCAGGCCCTGCCAAAATTGCCCGAAAAGGCAGCGGTGTCACAGGGGAATTGGGCGATGAAGCTGCCGGACTGTCAAGATAGTCGGATATCGCCACGATCTCGCCGTTTGCTAGCACGTTTGCCAAGACGGGATGTTCGAGTGATATGCTAGGCGATTTTAATCTTGTGGTTTGGGAGTGTTCCGGTGTTTGAGTTGAATCCGCTGTTGCACCGGCAGCATTTGGACGATCGCTCCTATTTTGCCAGCAAGCATTCGGATTTACTACTTTCCGATCGACCACAGCAGCAACGAAACAGAAATCTGCCTGAAAAGCAACCCCCAAAGTATTTGCTATTTGCTGCTGCAGGATTTCTCGATCGAAGCTGGTCGCGAGAATTTGGCAAATTTGCCACCCGAGAAGGGCAGGATCGACCTGGTACTGCATAAGACGATCCAAAAAGTTTTGGACTGATACTGGTTCTGCGATTGGCGGTAAATGCAAAGTGCAAGACTCTGACGGCGATCGGTCGATCGGAGTAAAGTCTTGATTTCCCTGGCGATCTATCATGGCAACCAAGCCTTTATTCTAAGATGTTTGAGCCGACTCGCGCTGCAAATATAGAACCTATCCACAACTGTCGGCTTCACTGTTACGATCGTGCTTTCTGTGTTTGTGCAGCCCGTCGGCGGGTCACTAGATATGTGAAAATATACCCAGAGCTGACCGATTTCTATTTTCCTGTTTTCTACCCTTCGATCTGTACGGGACGAACTTTACCATCTTTTAGGAAAGCGGGATTTCTCCCATTCCCGCTAATTTTGACCGTTATTAGTAGTATGAAGCTTTTCTAGAGACCGCTTAGTGATACCCCTCTCCTCACTCTGTGATGTTTCCTCTTTAAGTTTGCGATCCTAACAAATTTTTCTTGTGATACAAATCCGCCGATCGAGTGATGCCGAGCGCAAAAAATTCAAAATCAAAAAATTATAACTCATAACATAGCTGAGAGTTTCCGACGTTTTTTCTCAAAAACTCATTTTTCACAACTCCTAGAGCAGCGGGGCAAGCTCTCTGCTTATATTTATCCGACTTAGCTGCTTACTTATTTTGTGCTTCCTGTTGGGCTTTATCGCTATTTTGGCGGTAAAGTGCCGTCCGGTTCAGAGCCGTTGTGTGGCGGGGATGCTTAGAGGGCACGGCGGCCATCAAATCCGAAGCTTGCTGCCACTTAGCAGCTACGACTAACCAATCCTCGCGAGATTGAGCGGTTTTGCTGTCGGTGGCTGCTTGCGAGGCGACTCGCACTGCTTGTGCAAAAGAGTCAACAGCAGAATTAGCAGTCTCCTTAGAAATTTTCAAAACAGCTTTTGCCTCCGAGGGAGCAGCAGTAGCAACTGCTGGGCTGGTGGCTTGTGTGCTGTTGAGCGCTTGGAAATTGAGTCCTTTGTAGATGGCGGCCGCGGCCCCGAGCAACAGCACGGTCAAGCTGATGCCGCCGACGATACCGCGCTGAAATTGCCGCGGTTCCTGCATCGATCGAGGTACAGCCATTCTCGGCAAAGCCCGCTTGCTTGCAAGAGCTTGGCGTTCGTGATGGGCGGTGGCCAAACGCTTAAACAAATTGGGCTTTCTGAGCTTAATTTCTTGAGACCACAACAGTTGATTCTCGGGATCGCGGCTAATTTCTTCGAGCCACAGCAATTGGTGTTCTCGGACAAGCCGGCTGTTGATGTTGACTCGGCGAATATTGTGGGGCGAAATGCCCTCCAATATTTCTCGGACTCGATCGACCAAGCTAGACTGTTCGAGCAGTTGAGGTGTTGCAGCTTCGCACAGCAGTTGCAGCACACCCTCTGCAAACACGGCTCTGGCCCTGACACTTACCTGTGCCAGTTTGTCGTTAAGGATTTGAATAATCGCTGCAACCGAGCCCTCGCGAGCTTGTCGAGCAATGTCATCTATTGGATTCGCCATAAAACTATCTTGACGCTTAGCAAGCCGTTAATTGTTAACCCAAAGTCTCGGATCTAATTTTTACTCATACAGGTTATCACTGACACTGCCAGGTTAAAATGAACAGATGCAAATTTTGCATACCGATCCACTTAAAATTATCACCACAGCATCGAGCGAGGCTAACAGGAAATAAACTATGGGTAAAGTAATTAGCGGTCAAATTTTTGTTGTAGACGACAACATCGATACAGATCAAATTATCCCTGCCGAATACCTGACCCTGGTTCCCTCGAAGCCGGACGAGTACGAGAAACTAGGCAGTTATGCGATGATTGGGTTGCCCGATCGCTACGGTAAGTTTATCGAATCCGGCGAACAGAAAACCCGGTATCCGATTATAATTGCCGGGGAAAATTTTGGCTGCGGTTCTTCGCGGGAGCACGCTCCGATCGCTCTGGGGGCCGCCGGCGTCACAGCAGTGGTGGCTTTGTCTTACGCGCGCATTTTCTTTCGCAATTGCTCGGCTACTGGCGAATTGTACCCGATAGAATCAGTCGAGCGGCTGTGCGACTTGTTTGTAACGGGGCAAGAAGTGACGATCGATTTTACAGCAGAGCAAATTATCAACCACACTCTCGATCGAACTTTCTCGCTCAAACCTTTAGGAGAAGTAGGCCCGGTAATTGATGCCGGAGGATTGTTTGACTACGCGCGCCAAACGGGAATGATTGCTGCTAGGTAAAAACTGCAAAGAAACCCGAGGGCAAGCACGGGGGGATTGCCTACAAAAACCGGGTTTCTTAATTTTGTTTTTATTGATGTCCGCCTACTTTAATTTTGAAAGTTAGTAGTGCCTAACAGTATAAACATTACGCAAGTGGCTCATTTCTATGGAATTGTAGGGTACTCTACTACTTTCGTTATAGGGCGACGCTCGAAAGTTTGGGATAGTAGAGCACCTTACTACTTGTTACACTGCCGCAATTCCTAAAGTAATGAGATATCCTAGAGTTTTGTGGGAACTCTGGCGTTGCTGAGTGAAGGTTTTCTTGGCTAGCGATCTGGATTTAGGGGAAGCAATCGGGGTCTCGGATCGGACAATTTTTGCAACAGAACCTGCTCCATAGCTGTACCTCATCAGCTAACGCAACTCTACTCACTTGCTAGAAATTTCTAAGTTCGATGTTTTCTTTACTTGAAAAAATCCCCTCCTGATATAGTCACAGGTTTACCGCCAGTTGTCACTTTTCTTGGCTCGATCTGATACGCACCCTCGTTACTCTTGGACACACGTACATAGCGAAGACCATCTAGTTTTCCCTCACCAACAAGTTTATTCCAGTCATTTCCGTTAACTCTGATTACGGCAGATGGACCGCAGCAGTTAGCCGTCATATCTTTTGTGATCACACCACTACTCCAACCAAGAATCGCACACTGGCTTTCGTACAATTGAGTAACAACGGTTGCTGCACCCGTATTTATTGTTTCGTTGCTACAGTCAGCTAACGCTTTTTCCTGACCTAGTGATAGAGTCAAAGCCAGCACTAATAACAATGCAACGAGCATCTTTCTCATTGTGGAAATTCTCCTAACTTTAAATTGACTTGACTTGTTGGTCTGCAAGTATGGTTCTTGCATTTAGACCAAAGAAATTAACGGTAGCGATGCACGAACAAAGACACATCCATGCTTGCGAGGGGATATTTAGTGTCTACTCAGAGGAGGAAAATATATTTCGCCTTTGCAGGCATAAAAGTAGCCACTCTGTAACTAGCCACCACGCCGAGTTTAAACTCTTATCGAAGGAGGCTAGAAGTTGCTTTGGATGTATTTCATCAGCGCACGCAACGTTTATTATCTTTTCTCAATTTTTACGAAAATGCAAGGACTTTTGTGCCCTAGATCGTTAATATTTGCGATCGTCTTTCAGGGTCAAAAAACCTCAAACTCTCCTAGCGCCCGATTTCAACATCTTCAAGGATACCGAGGGCGTCGGGAACAAGAACGGCAACCGAATAGTAGGCGCTGACCAGGTAAGAAATAATAGCCTTTTCCTCGATGCCCATCAATCGGACAGACAGGCCAGGTTGGTATTCGTCGGCGATACCCGTTTGGTGCAAACCGATCACGCCCTGGTCTTCCTCACCAGTCCGCATCACCAAGATAGAACTGGTCTGGTTCTTGGTAATTGGGATCTTGTTACAGGGAAGAATGGGTGTATTGCGCCAAGTGATTACCTTGCTACCATCCATGTCAATGCTGTCTGGGTAAATGCCCTGGCGGTTGCACTCCCGACTGAAGGCCGCAATAGTTCGGGGATGAGCGAGGAAGAACTTCGACTTCCTCCGACGAGTAATCAATTCATCAAGATCGTCGGGGGTGGGAGGACCGCTGCGGGTGTAGATACGCTGTTTCAGGTCAGCATTGTGCAGCAACCCGAATTCCCGGTTGTTGATCAACTCGTGTTCTTGACGTTCCCGCAATGCCTCCACGGTCAGTCGGATTTGTTGTTCCGTCTGGTTCATTGGTTCGTTGTACAGATCCGCGACGCGAGTATTCACCCGCAAGACAGTTTGGGCAATGCTTAATTGATATTCGCGGGGCGAGAGTTCGTAATCAACGAAAGTCCCTGGCAACGGGGTTTCCGCAAGATGACCGGCAGACAGTGCGATCGCAGCTTCGCCCTGCTTGTTCTGCGGTTGTTCGGCACGAGTCCTAAACTGTTCAACCTGAGCTTGCAGAGCGCCCGACTGGTTGAGCAGTTCCCGAAACGCCTGTTGTGGTAGCGCCAATACGGTGCATCGGGTCACAGCCTTGATTGTAAACTTCCAAGTGCTTTCTGACTCCACCAACACTCGATCGCCGAAATGGTCGCCATCTGCCAGCATATCCAGCAAAGGCTCATCGCCATACTTGCCAACAACCACCTTGTTGACCTTGCCATGAACGATCAAGAAAAGCCGATCGGCTGCCTGACCTGACTGCACAATGATTTCGTCCGGTGCGAACTCCTGTTGGACAAACCTACTCGCCAATGCGCTTAATACCTGGCTGTCGTTAAACCCTCGCAGCAATGGCAACTGACAAAGTTCTTGGGGAATTACCTCCACCACAGATCCGGTGTTGGTGAAAGTTAGCCTGCCATCCGCCACCGTATAGGTCAATCGACGGTTAACCCGATAGGTGCCACCCTTCGTCTGCACCCACGGCAACATCTTCAACAACCACCGCGATGTAATCTCCTGCATCTGCGGTGCAGATTTGGTCGTCGTCGCCAACTTACGGGCGGCGGCTGTACCCAAACTCAGTTGATGTTGTCTGCTCTCAACATCCAAATCCGAATCATTAGAATATGTCATTACCTCATCCTCTAGTTACTAACAAAAGTGCCCGAGCCAATAAATAAGAGGTTAAGGTGATAACTCATATCTTGCACCATTATCAATAAGGCTTTCAGGGGCGGGTTCTTCGGCCCACCCCACAAAAAAAAGCTTTCTTTGTGGAACGGGCCGGAGAGCCCGTTTCTGAGAAGGGTGCAAGATGTAAGTTATAAGGCTTTTGTCAAGAATTACTGGATTTTACGATCGATTTTAAGCGTAATTACTCATTGACAAAAGTCATTTCCCTTAACCTCTCAGGAATTCTTAGCGCCCGATTTCGACATCTTCGAGGATGCCGAGTGCGTCAGGTACTAGGACGGCTGCCGAGTAGTAAGCAGTGACGAGGTAGGAGATGATGGCTTGTTCGCTGATACCCATGAAGCGGACAGAGAGGCTGGGTTGGTATTCGTCGGGGATACCCGTTTGATGTAAGCCGATCACCCCTTGTTTTTCCATACCAGTGCGGAGCAAGAGGATAGAACTGGTGCGGGCATTGCTGATGGGGATCTTGTTGCAGGGGAATATGGGTACGCCGCGCCAAGCCGTCACTTGAGCGCCGTTCATATCTACGCTTTGTGGATAGAGGCCCTGGCGGTTGGCCTCCCGACCGAAGGCTGCGATCGTGCGGGGGTGAGCTAGGAAGAACGCTGGCTCCTTCCATACCGTTGCTAGCAGTTCGTCGAGGTCGTCGGGGGTGGGTGTGCCACCACGGGTGTAAATGCGCTGTTTGAGGTCAGCGTTGTGCAGTAACCCAAAATCTGGGTTGTTGATCAACTCGTACTCTTGACGTTCCCGTAATGCCTCGACGGTCAGCCGCAATTGTTGCTCGGTCTGATTCATCGGTTCATTGTAGAGATCGGCTACCCTGGTACTGATCCGCAACACAGTTTGGGCGATGCTCAATTCATATTCCCGGGGTGCAAGGTCGTAATCGACGAAGGTTCCCGGCAACTCGGTCTCCGCGAGATGTCCCGCTGCCAGGTCGATGCAGGCTTCACCGTGCATGTTCTGCGGCTGTTCCAAGCTGGCTCTGAACTCCTCAACATGAGTTCGCAACGCTTCCGACTGGTCGATCAACTGCTCAAACGCCTGTTGGGGTAGCGACAACACTATGGTTCTGGTAATCGCCTTGAGGGTGTACTGCCAAGTGTCGTCGGACTGCACCACAGTTTCATCGCCGAAATGGTCGCCGTCGGCGAGCACATCCAATACGATTTGCTCGTCATACTTGCCAACACCAATCTTGTTCACCTTGCCATGAGCAATCAGGATCACCCGATCGGCCGGCTGACCAATCTCGACGATCACGTCGTCTGGGGCGTACTCCCGCTGCACAAACTGATTTGCCAGCGCAGTCAACACATCAAGGTTGTCAAACCCTCGCAGCAAGGGCAACTCAGTAAGTTCGTGGGGAATCACCTGCACCGTCGATCCGGTGTTGGTGAAAGTGACGCGCCCATCACCTACGGTATAACTCAACCGACGGTTGACTCGAAACACGCCACCCTTTGTCTGCACCCAAGGCAATAGCTTCAACAACCACCGGGAGGTAATCTCCTGCATCTGCGGTGCAGATTTGGTCGTCGTTGCCAAATTACGGGCGGCGGCTGTCCCCAAACTTAACTGGGGCCGTTGACCTTCAACATCTGCATTGGGATCATTAGAATACGTCACAACTTAATCCTCAAATATCTAGTTAGTCCAAAAACAATGCTGGTTTACAGGCATTGGTGACAAGTTAAGAGTTCATTGCATTTGTCAATCAGTAATATTACTCAAAAAAACTGCTTGTTTAGGAGTGGAACATTCACGATTTGAGAGGGAGTAGATATAAATATCACTCTCGGCACGATCGCACGATCGCCCAAATCTCAGTTTTGGGCCCAAAATCCGAGTAAATGTTGAGCATAATTGCTGATTGACAAATGCTTTCTTAGCTGAACTTGTTACCAATGGTTTACATGACCGAATGCTGACAAAAGAACTTGCAGCAGCAAAACCTATTCTCTTACAGAAAGGTTTGAATTGCTAGATCCATTACTGACAAAATTGAGTCCCCCGCCGATCGACGATCCAATACGTGCCGCCGAGGTTCCCAGCCCTGTGGGGCCGCCGAGGACTCGCGCTATCGGGGAAGCACTATTACGCAATTCAAATTCCTTATAGCGGTCTACCTTGATATGCCACCTGAGTACGCCGCACATCCAATTTTCTAATTTCTCGACGTATCCCAGCAATTTCTCGCGGGTACTTTCATCCAGGTTGAAATCGTCGAAAAGGGCAGGCAATTCAGTAGCGACGATGTGTTGAAACTGTTTTGCCCGATCGGTCATCAGATTGTTCACAATCTCGACAGCCTGGGGTATGTTGCAGTTGAGAAAATTTTGAACAACCAGCACGACGTTATGGATTTCGCCCTCGAATTCTATTTCTTTCTGGTAAGAGAATATGTCGTTAGTGAAACAGGCAAAGTCTGCCGCAGAATTTTCCAGCGATCGCATCGGCCGGCTGTAGTAAATCTCCATCGGGATCTCGCCGCCCTGGGCTAGTCGGGACAAGCTCATCGTCAAATCCGACCCGAACGTCTTGCGGCGCATTTCAATGTAATCGATCGGGTCAGGAATCCGATTTTGGATCTGGTTGGCGAGTTCCCACACCCAACTGTCAGTCATGTCCTGAATCGCACGGCGGAACTCAGTCCGCGCGGTGAGGGACATGGGGCCAGCAGTGCGAGACCAAATATCTGCCAAGCCCCGTTCCACCGGATTAGTCGGCACGGCAGGGGGAGTGGAGTCGTCGAGAGGCATGAAGACCGACATTCGGGCGTTGAACACTTTCGCACCAACTATGTCTCGGTTGTTTCCGTAGATTGCTGGGAAGTAATCGTCAGCATAGGTTCCCCACACCAGCCAGCACGCTGTCAGATTTAGCTCATCCTCAGACCCTTTGGGATGAATCCACGCACCGCATAGGGCGACATCGGCAACATCAAACTTGTGGTCATTCCAGATAAAGCCATCAGGAACGCCCGGTAGCTCGTCCAGCATCCCCATCCGGCGCGCCCAGTCCTTGGAATGCTTCCTGGCCTCATCCAGATTGGGATTCAAAGTGGTAGAGAAGGGCATATAAAACTTGGGCAGCTTTACTGGGCCTACGTGCTGGTATGGAACGTGAGTGAAGCTATTGAACCTTCCCAAACCCAAGGCGGCGTATAACGATTCCAACCGCAACCCCGATGTCCCTAACCCTGCGGGGCCTAGATTCAGCGTCGGTGTCGCAGAATTACCCGCTTCCTCGTTCATGTAGCGGCTCGACCTCATGTGCCACTCGTGACCGCCCGACTGCCAATCCTGAAGTCCTTTGATATAGAGGAGAACGTTCACACGCTCTACGGGGTCTACTCCGTGCTCCTCAAAGAGGGAGGGCAACTCGGTAACAGCAGTGTTGTCAAACTGATACAAGCGCGAGTTCAGCAGCTCGTTGGTGAGATTAGCTGCCTCTTGGGTACTAATATTCAAGAAACGCTCCAAAACCAACACGCAGTTGGAATTTTCACCTTCATCTTCCACTTCTCTCTGGTAGGAGAACAGGTCGTTGCGAAGGTGCACTCCATCGGCAAATGTGTCTTTGAGGACTCGCATCGGTCGAGTGGCGGCAATTTTAGCTGGAACTTCTACAAACGCAGCGTGTTCGACGAGATTGGCTGACCAGGGTGCGCCGCCGACTTTGCGCCGCATCTCGATATATTCGATCGGGTTGGCAATCCGATTTTGATTGATATTGGCGAGTTCCCACATCGACTCATCTAAGAGGTGTTTGGTACTCTCAAAGAATCGCCGCCGCCATTCCACAGACTTAGTAAAGGCAGTGCGAGACCAGAGGTTTAACAAACCGCGCTCTACTGGGTTGGTGGGAACGGGAGGGGTTTCGTTAGGGAAAATCGGCATAAATGCGGGTAGTCGATCGAGGTATTCCTTCGCCCCAACCAAATCTTGACTGCGCTTATAGATTTCCAGAAAGTGATCGTCAAAAAAGAATACCCACACATACCAGTCAGTTACTAAGTCAAGTTCCGTCCCTGGTGCGTCTGGATGGGTGTAAGAGCAAAGTAAAGCGTAGTCATGGGCATCGAATTGGCGTTCGTCCCAAATAGGCTGCCCTTGCGCTTCCTCTTTTGAGCCAAGTATTCCCATATCGTAAGCCCAAGCCTTGGAATGAACTCGCGCTGCTTCCAGGTTTGGGTTCAGTCGTGCCGGCCAAGGCATATAAAAATCTGGCAGTTTAAATGGTTGCATAATTTGTGTCTAAACTATTCTCAAGTCTTGTCTAGCGATTGTTGACAAAAGGATTGCTCGTACCGACGAAAGAGCCGATATTGAAAGCTGAATTTCCGAGCCATTTGGGAGTGCTGACTCCTGGCTGTGCCTTCGGAAGATTGGGGGAAGGAAAGTCGGTATAGCGGCGAGTTTTTTGAGTCCAAACAAAATTACCCGCCATCCAAATCTTCAATCTTTTGACATAGGCAAGGCATTGCTCGCGGGCATTTGCGTCTAGGTTGAGCTGGTCAAAGAGATTTGGTAGCTCGGCGACGATATGTTCAAACTCATTCAATCGAGCGGTCAAGAGATTGTTAACAATGTTGACCGATTCCTGTAAAGGACAGTCAAGAAATCGCTGGATGACTAACACGCTATTGTGGATTCCGCCTTCAAACTCCATTTCTTTCCGGTAAGAAACAATGTCGTTTGATAAACCGATCCAATCAATTGTGATGTGGTTTAGCGATTGTATTTGTCGGCTAGAGTGAACTTCCGGCGGGATGTCGTCGCTGAGGTCATATTGAGCCAGGGCGATCGTAATCTCTCCGGCAGCAGTCTGGCGACGCATCTCAACGTAGTCCACTGGTTCAGGGACTCGATCTTGGACGACATTGCTAATTTCCCACCATTCCCCATCAACGTAGTTTTGCATATGGTTAGCAAACTTTTGCCGCCATTCCAGCGGCAGGTGGGAGGCTGTGCGGGGCCATAGATCGACCAAAGCCCTTTCCAAGGGGTTGGTTGGCACAGGGGGAGGGGTTAAGTCCACTGGCATGAAGGCTGGTATTCGGTTGATGAAATCTTTGGCCCCCACCAGATCCCGAGGTCGTTTATATCTTTCCTGGAAGTAGTCATCCTCGAAGAACATCCAGACACACCAATCGGCCACCAGTTCCAGTTGCAGAACGGTCATATCTGGATTGGTTGCTGCTGCAAAGAAAGCGAGATCCATTGAGTCGAACCTGCGATCGTCCCAGATGCCAAGGTTCAGTGTATCCTCTACGGGGCTTAACATCCCCATTGCAGAAGCCCACGCCTTGATATGCACGCGGGCTGCTTCCAGGTGGGGGTTGACCTGGGCTGAGAACGGCATATAAAAGTTGGGAAATGCAAACTCGTATGTGAACTCGTCCTTGACTTTCTCCGGTGTCTTCAATCCTCCTGGACGCTTGGTATCCCTTGGTAAATCAAAAATCTTCGCTAGGGAAGTTCCCAGCCCTGTGGGGCCGATCGCCAATCGCCCTGTGGCTGAAGAATTTTCCGCTTCTTCGTTCATGTAGCGGCTCGATCTCATGTGCCATTCATGGCCGCCCGACTGCCAATCCTGAAGTCCTTTGATATATAGGAGAACGTTTACCTGCTCTACGGGGTTTATGCCGTTCTCTGCAAAGAGCAGGGGAAGTTCAGTGATTGCGGTGTTCTCGAATTGGTGTAACCGCGAGCTGAGCAAATCGTTGGTGATGTTAGCGGCCTCTTGGGCGTCAACATTGAGGAATTTCTCAAGTACAAGCACACAATTGGAATTTTCACCTTCATCTTCCACTTCTCTTTGGTAGGAGAATAGGTCGTTGCGTAGATGCACTCCATCGGCAAATGTGTCTTTTAAGACTCGCATCGGTCGAGTGGCGGCAATTTTAGCCGGAACTTCTACAAACACAGCGTGTTCGACGAGATTGGCTGACCAGGGTGCGCCGCCGACTTTGCGCCGCATCTCGATATATTCGATCGGGTTGGCAATCCGATTTTGATTGATATTGGCGAGTTCCCACATCGACTCATCTAAGAGGTGCTTGGTATTCTCGAAGAACCGTTGCCGCCATTCCACGGACTTGGTAAAAGCGGTGCGAAACCACAGGTTGGCCAAGCCTCGCTCTACCGGGTTGGTGGGAACGGGAGGGGCTTCTGTGGGGTAAACTGGCATAAATGCGGGTAGTCGATCGAGGTATTCCTTCGCCCCAACCAAGTCTTGACTGCGCTTATAGATTTCCAGAAAGTGATCGTCAAAAAAGAATACCCACACATACCAATCGGTTACTAGGTCAAGTTCCGTCCCTGGTGCATCTGGATGGGTGTAAGAGCAAAGTAAAGCGTAGTCATGGGCATCGAATTGGCGTTCGTCCCAAATAGGCTGCCCTTGCGCTTCCTCTTTTGAACCAAGTATGCCCATCTCATAGGCCCACGCCTTGGAATGCACTCGCGCCGCTTCCAGGTTTGGGTTCAGCCGCGCCGGCCAAGGCATATAAAAATCTGGCAGTTTAAAGGGTTGCATTATCTGCGCGTAACCTTCTGTTGGGTCTTGTTGATATTTTTTGCCGACCAACGGCTGAGCTGTGGCAGTTGGCGAACATTCTCGCCGCCCTAGCCAGGTCTCATATGTGGTTTGTTAGTGATTGTACTGTACGCTAGTTCATATTCACGGTAGCGATCGAGTCAATAAAATTTAACAAAATACGTTGGTGAGCAATCCCAAAAGGTCGCACATCTCCTGACTGCTCAGAAAAGCATTTGCCGGCCCGAATATCAGACGGCGCCAACAACTTCATATCCCAACCCTCAAGCAAAACTAAATCTTTGACATCCGCACTAAGTTGTGAATAAAAAACGTGGCGGACAACATCTCCTTCGACATCGCAACAAAAAAGAGAGATACTTCGAGGAGGAGCAGCATAACTAATTTCTTCTTGCAATTCCCGAAGTAAGGCAACTTCCGGCGTTTCTCCAGGTTCCAAGTGTCCGCCAAACAACGCCCAATGTCCCGGATACCTGATGTTAGGAATATCGTCCCGCAACTGGCAGAGAAACTTGCCGTCTCGGTACAAAATCGCGATCGCAACGTGAATTTTAGTCATCAATTAAAAGGAAGAAGGAAGAAGGAATAACGCAGAACGCAGAACGCAGAACGCAGAATGAAGAAGGAAGAAGGAAGAATGAAAAAGGAAGAAGGAAGAAGGAAGAAGGAAGAAGGAAGAAGGAAGAAGGAATAACGCAGAATGAAGAACGAAACAGGAGCAATTAATAAATAACAAATAACAAATAACAAACAACCAATTACCTTCTGCCTATTTCCCCTTTTCTGAACTGGGAGTGCGCTGTAACTGTTCTATTTCCTCAACGTAAACCTCACCTAAATCCTTACCTGCCAATTCCTTCAACGTAATACTTTTATACCGGACTTCGCCCTTAAGCAACACTTCATCCCCAAGCTTTGGTAAATCTTGCTTGGTTAAAACCCAAATACTGCCAGTACCATCCTCAAGTTGATAAGCTGCATTCCCCACAAACGGAGCGCGATTTTCCACCTTTCCCCGGAGATAAACTTCAGCATCCACTTGCCGCTTTTGTTGAACCTCGCCAATGCTAGCCACATTAAAGCCTAGATTAAGTTGAGACAGAGGTAAATTGCCACAACTGAACAAAGCGCTGGCGAACATGAGCGATAAAGAGCCGATGCAGCCCTCTCTGATAAAAAACTTAACCCAAACTTGCTTAATTGCAGTCGTCATCAGTCAAATGATTTTAAATTTGAGATACGACTTACTGTAACAGAATTAGAAAAATCGATCGCAACTCAGAAGAGACTGCTGCACAGTGCTTGTCAGCGGTTAAGCTAAAATCTAAAATCGTCAGCCGTTTCTTACCCCAAACCCACAGTCTACAATGGAAGCCAAAACTGCTCGCATATTAGATGGTAAAGCTTTAGCCCAAAAGATCCAAAGCGAGCTGAGCGATCGAGTCCGCGCCCTAGAACCGCAAAAGGGTCGTCCTCCGGGACTTGCGGTGCTGATGGTGGGCGACAACCCAGCTAGCGCAGCCTATGTTCGCAATAAAGAGCGAGCCTGCGCTAAAGTTGGCATAGCTTCCTTCGGCCAGCACTACCCAGCCAACGTCACTCAAGCCGAACTAGAACTTGCAATTCATGCACTAAACGAGGACGATCGAGTAGACGGCATTTTAGTGCAACTGCCGCTACCAGAGCACTTAGACGCAATTTCCCTGCTGTACCAAATTGCTCCCGATAAAGATGCTGACGGGCTTCACCCTGTAAATTTAGGCCGTCTCGTGCGAGGGGAAGAAGGTTTGCGGAGTTGTACTCCCGCCGGAGTGATGCGGCTTTTGCAAGAATACCAGATTGATTTGAAAGGAAAAAACGCTGTAGTTTTGGGCCGCAGTATTTTGGTGGGTAAACCGATGGCGCTGATGCTTTTAGAAGCCGATTGTACTGTGACAGTAGCTCATTCTCGATCGCAAAACCTAGAATCCATCACCAATCAAGCCGATATTCTAATAGCCGCAGTCGGCCGCACAGAAATGATTGCAGCTAATATGGTCAAACCTGGATCGGTAGTAATCGATGTCGGTATTAACCGCGTTGTCAATCCAGACGGTACTAGCCGTTTGGCCGGAGATGTTGATTTTGATGCTGTTAAAACAGTAGCCGAATTTATCACGCCGGTGCCGGGAGGAATCGGGCCGATGACTGTTGCGATGCTTTTGGAAAATACCGTTTCGAGTTACAGCATCAAGTAGAAGTAGGGTGCGTCGCTGTGAGATTTTATATTGGATTTGAAGATTGTCGCTGGCGACGCACCTTACTCCACTGTAGGGTGCGTCGCTGTGAGATTGTATATCGTAGTTGAATATTGTCG
>NZ_JAUBRJ010000012.1:21328-22261 GCF_036701805.1 Microcoleus sp. N3A4 | reverse complement strand
ATTGTCGCTGGCGACGCACCTTACTCCACTGTAGGGTGCGTCGCTGTGAGATTGTATATCGTAGTTGAATATTGTCGGTGGCGACGCACCTTACTCCACTGTAGGGTGCGTCGCTGTCGAGATTGTATATCGTAGTTGAATATTGTCGGTGGCGACGCACCTTACTCCACTGTAGGGTGCGTCGCTGTCGAGATTGTATATCGTAGTTGAATATTGTCGGTGGCGACGCACCTTACTCCACTGTTGTCAATGATAAAATCACACTATGGTAATGCACCCTACTAACGATTATGTCAAATTATCGTAGAGCATTTGTACCGGGAGGTACTTACTTTTTCGTTTTAAATACATACAAAAGGATTCCTTGGCTGTCAAGCGATATCGGTCGCGCAGGGCTGCGAAAATCTATAAAGAGAGTCCAAAAACTCTATCCTTTTACCATTGATGCGATCGTGCTTTTGCCGGATCACCTTCACATGATGCTTACTTTGCCGGATGGCGACAGCAAGTACCCAATTCGTTTGGGGTTAATTAAAGATTTTGTAACCCGATATTCCGGGCATAAATTGGGAATAGAAGCAGAAATTAGTCAGTCTCGTAAAAAACGCAAGGAAAGTAACCTTTGGCAGCGTCGATATTGGGAACACGTCATTCGCGATGAAAATGATTACGCTCACCATTGCGATTACATTCATTATAATCCAGTTAAACATAATTTGTGTCGGTCTCCGAAGGATTGGGAATTTTCTAGTTTTCATCGATTTGTTGCTCAGGGGATTTATCCTGAAGATTGGGGCGCGAATGAAGTACCGTTGATTCCTGAAGATATTGGCGGAGAATTATATTTGTAGGTGCATCGCTGTCGAGATTTAAGGGTGACGACGCACCTGAATTTACTGTATGGTGCGTCGCTGTGAGATTTTATATCGAATT
>NZ_JAUBRJ010000012.1:0-21228 GCF_036701805.1 Microcoleus sp. N3A4 | reverse complement strand
TGAAGATTGTCGCTGGCGACGCACCCTACTGCTTGATTGCAACGCGAAGTATGGTGCGTCGCTGTGAGATTTTATATCGAATTTGAAGATTGTCGCTGGCGACGCACCCTACTGCTTGATTGCAACGCGAAGTATGGTGCGTCGCTGTGAGATTTTATATTGGATTTGCAGATTGTCGCTGGCGACGCACCCTACTGCTTGATTGCAACAACGCGAATTCTGCGGTAATCTGCAATCCAATTACCATCACGATACTGTGTCGATCGCAAACGCTGTTCAACGGAGTTAATTACCTGCGATCGCACTTCCTCAGACAGCCCCGACAACAACCCGCCAGCAAACATTTCAATCCAATTTACCATACCAGCACTACCGCCTTCTAGAGGAGTTGGTCGATCGAACAAAACCGCATAACTAACCTCAAAACCCTGCTTTTCCAAAAGCACAGCATACTCGCCAATACTCGGAAAATACCAAGGATTAAGCGCTTCAGGCTCCTCGCAGCCAATTTCCGACAAAACACTCAAAAGTGCCCGGACGATCGCCCCCACGTTCCCCTTACCGCCAAACTCAGCGACAAAACGCCCTCCCGGCTTCAGCGCTTTTTCTACACAATTAATTACAGCATCCGGCTGTTTAATCCAGTGCAAAACAGCATTAGAAAATACAGCATCCAGCGGTTGCTCTACTTGAAAATTGCGGGCATCTGCGACGGCAAAACTAATCTGAGGATAGTTGGCTCTAGCTTTGGCAATCATCGACAAAGATGAATCAATTCCATCCACAAAAGCTCCACTTTCAGCAATCTTTTCAGTTAACTGTCCCGTACCGCAGCCTAAATCTAGAATCCGTTCTCCAGCTTTGGGAGCCAGTAATTCCAAGAGCGATTCACCGTATTGCCAAACAAAGGCGTGCTGTTGTTCGTACAGGGCTGTATTCCAATAATTTTGTGCCACGATAATTCCCCTAAATCTGTGTTCTCTGTGTTCTCTGTGTTCTCTGCGGTTAATTATTAAAAAAAACTCCTTCACAAAACAATCAAATTATTTGTTAGCCAGTTGGGCGATCGCACTTCCATCGATCCGGCAAACCCTAATATTTTCCCAAATTCGCGCTCCCTGCTTTTGATAAAAAGCAATTCCCGGTGCATTCCCAGTATTCACAGTCCATTCAATCCGCCCGCAATTTGTTGACTTAGCAATTTGTGCCAAAGACTTTAACAGCGCTGTACCGACTCCGAAACCGCGAAACTGAGATTGCACAAATAAGTCATCAAGCCAGAGACACGGCTGCGCCAAAAGACTTGAGTAGGAAGCATAAAACATGGCAAATCCTACTGCTGTGTCGGCAACTTCCGCCAACAATACTCGCACTAGCGGAGACTCGACAAATAGTGTTTGCTGCAATTTGTCGGCTGTGGCTTCTAAAAGATTTGGAACTCCATCAAATTCTGATTTTTCCGAAATAAAAGCAAGAATTAATTCCAAGTCTGCCAGCTCTGCTTCTCGAATTTTTACCTCCAAATTATCCATTTATGAATTCTCCATTGTACCGATTACAGAATTTTCAAAGTAACTGCAAAACGACCATAACTAATGATTATTTTGACTTGTCCGAATTCGCAGAAGTTGTCGGGAGCTGGATATTCTGTTTTTTGAATTTGGCTTACTTAATTACTGTAGAAAATACGCTCGTAAATGTCCAATACATTTTTAACTAACAACTTATACTTTTAAAATATCAATGATTGGAGAGTTATGGAACTGCGACATTTGCGTTATTTCATTGCGGTTGCAGAAGAATTGAATTTCACTCGCGCAGCCGATCGACTGCACATTGCTCAACCTCCGCTGAGCCAACAAATCCAGCATTTGGAGGCTGAGTTGGGCTTTCAACTGTTTCGCCGCACCAAGCGGACGGTTGTACTCACAGAAGCGGGACAGGTTTTTTTTGAGGAATCACAAAAAATTATGCAGCAAGTCGATCGAGCAATTCAACTCGGCCGACAGACAAGTCGGGGCGAACTGGGACAACTGACGATCGGCTTTGTGAGCTCTGCTTCTCATAACGTGGTTCCAGCCATTTTGCAGGCTTTTCGCACTCTTCATCCTGCGGTAAAGCTCGAATTGCGAGAAATGACGACAAATGAGCAGTTACAGCGACTGCGAGAAGGACAAATTGACATCGGCTTCATTCGCCCTCCGGTGGAAGAGGGGATAAATTCTGAAATTGTGTTTCGGGAAGTGCTGATCGCGGCTTTGCCGCAGACGCATCCAATGGCCGATCGCGCTAATGTTCAATTGCGCCAACTTTCCACGGAACCGTTTATCCTGTTTCCGCGTTCCCTCGCTCCGGGATTGTACGATCGCATCGTCAGTTTTTGTCAGCAAGCAGGTTTTAGCCCGATCGCGGCTCAAGAAGCAATTCAAATGCAAACCATTGTCAGTCTAGTCGCCGCCGAGATGGGAGTGGCGATCGTCCCGGAGTCGATGCAGAATTTCCAGCGCCTCGGCGTTGTTTACAAACCGATACAAGAAATCAGCCCGATCGTCTCGATCGCTCTAATTTGGGGCCAGAATCCAACGCCCGCAGTGCTGCGGTTTTTGCAGACAGCCAGAGACTTGTCAAATGTCAAATGTCAAATCTCAAATCTCAAATCTCAAAGCGATTGACGCCCTAGAGCAAATTTGAGCAACTTCTTAAAACTCAAAACTTCACATAAATTTCTGTGCAACAACACCCGTAAAATGATTAAATTGAGTCTCTGATTTCGAGCGATCGCCACGGTAAAAGTCGGCGCGATCGACCAACACAACTCAGAGTATCCGAATTCACATTAAGTACAAGAGAGCAAGGGATGTTATTTGCAACAACAGAAATGGATTCGTCCCAACCGGAATCCGCTTTCGACTTATCTAGTTACCTAGTCGAGCAAAAAAAGGCGGTCGAGATAGCTCTCGACAGTGCGCTACCGCTCATCTACCCAGAGAAAATTTACGAAGCCATGCGCTATTCGCTGCTAGCAGGGGGCAAACGGCTGCGTCCGATCCTGTGTCTGGCTAGCTGCGAACTGGCTGGCGGCACTGCCCACATGGCAATGCCCACAGCTTGCGCTTTGGAAATGATCCACACCATGTCGCTGATCCACGATGATTTGCCGGCAATGGACAATGACGACTACCGACGCGGCAAACTGACGAACCACAAGGTTTATGGCGAAGATATCGCTGTTTTGGCGGGCGATGGTTTGTTGAGCTATGCCTTTGAATTTATCGCCACTAAAACTGAGAACGTACCCCCCCAGCAGGTATTGCAGACGATCGCCCATTTAGCGCGGGCATCGGGCGCTGCTGGACTCGTAGGCGGTCAGGTGGTTGACCTGGAATCGGAAGGATTGAAAGATGTTTCTCTAGAAACTTTGAATTATATCCACGCTCACAAAACCGGCGCGGTGTTAGAGGCCTGCGTAATTTGTGGGGCAATTCTGGCTGGGGCGTCTGCTGCTGATTTGCAGCGGCTTTCCCGTTTTGCTCAAAATATTGGGTTGGCTTTCCAGATTATTGATGACATTCTGGATATTACTGCTACTGCCGAAGAACTTGGTAAAACCGCTGGTAAAGATGTTCAAGCCGGAAAGGTGACTTATCCGAGTTTGTGGGGAATTGAGGAGTCTAGGCGTCAAGCTAAACAGCTTGTTGCTGATGCTAAGGTTCAACTGGCAGTGTTTGGGAGAAATGCCATACCGCTGCTGGCGATCGCCGATTTTATTACCAGCCGCAGTAACTAGAAATATTAAACATTATGCAGGAAATTTGCAGCGGCGTCTTAAACAATCACGTACTGGTAGTTGCTTTGATTGCTTGTCTGGCGGCTCAGATCATTAAGCTGCCGATCGAGTTGGTCAAAAATCGCAAGTTTAATCTTCAGTATTTGGTAACAACGGGGGGAATGCCCAGCGCTCACTCGTCTTTTGTGGGCGCTTTGGCTGCTGGAGTGGGACAAACGATGGGATGGGAAAGTCCAGAGTTTGCGATCGCTGCGATCTTTGCAATTATTGTGATGTACGACGCTGCAGGCGTCCGCCAAGCAGCAGGCAAGCAAGCTCGCATCCTCAACCAAATTATTGACGAATTTTTTGAGGAAGATCACAACCTTAATGAAGCTCGCCTGAAAGAGTTGCTGGGACACACTCCTTTTCAAGTGCTTGTCGGTTTGGGGCTGGGAATTACTATTGCTTGGATCGCAGGGCCTGCATATTAGTTAACTGTTAACTGTTAACTGTTAACTGTTGACTGTTGACTGTTAACTGTTAATTAATGACTAAGCTGTTCGGCATTTAAAGGAGGATAGTAGGGTGCGTCAGTAAATAGGCGTTTCCCATGTATAGTAAGTGTTCTAGCTGACGCACCTTACCTGGAGCGTTAATGGTTTAAATGCTCCACAGCTTATTGACCGAATTCTGCTTGCAGCACGTCGTCGTTGTCATCGGCGATCGTGGCGACAATAGTAATAACCCGAGAAATTTCCCCGGCCGAGATTTCGGCGATCGTCCGAGTCGATATTACAGCAACTTGATTGTCAACAATCGCAAAATGAGATTCCAAAGTAGACAGCCAATTCATTTCTAGGATTTTCCGCATTAATTGAGCTTCATTCTTCGCCGGCAACAGCAGTACAAAAGCCCAAACAGTCAAAGTATCATCTTCGGTTTCGCCGGTGAGTTGCACGAACACTTCAACACTGCCGTACTTAAACTTCCAAAGATGTCCGCCAGCTTCATTTTGACCGACCATTACTTTTTGGTCTACAGCCATGCTAGCGATGACAGTTTCAATTTCTTCTGCATAGGTGACGGCTGTGGCTTTTTCGACCTGCTCGGAGGCGATCGCGCTTTCACTCGATAGGCTTTCTGTGGAAGCTGTTTGTATGTTCGGCTCGCTATTAGTCATGATTATATTTAGACGGAAAACTATTCCAATAATCAGTTTACTTCCTATTTAGGACTTACAAAAATACGACTTACGCACAAAAACCTTGAGAAACCGGGTTTCTTGACAAAAACCTACGCTTTCAGCTCGATCCCCAGGCAAGAAACCAAGGTGATGACACCCCGTGCGTAAGTTATAGAAAAGAAACCCGGTTTCTCGCAGAAATATCGGGTTCCTCAACGAAGCAGCCAGGAAGAAATCGGGTTTCTAGTCCCTGAGCGCACAAGCCATCGCCAGTGTTTAAGCCTTGGGCTTAGCCGGGGCCGGCTTCTTCTCAATGGTATTCAAGCCGTTGAGGAACATCGGCACCAATTTCTCCACAAATGCCTGGGGGTCGCGGTTCCAGGCCCGCTGAGCGACATCGACTCTGGTCATTTGCAAGTCGGGGGCCAGCAGGGTTCTGGGCAAGCGTTCCATCAGGTATTGCGGGCGTTCCCACATCGGCATGGTGTTGGCAATGTCCACCAGGCGGGTGACGCGGCGGAGTTCTGCCCCCAGCATGATATCCATTCCCGATTCAAATGCTGCTTGTTCGATCGCCACATACTTGCGCTTTGCCTGTTCCACCTTCTGGCGGTGTTCCGGGCTTTTGTCGGCGATTTGGGCGAGCCAGCGGTTGCCCCAGCGGACGTGACCAGCTTCTTCGGGAAAAATCTTTTCGATGGTTTCGCGGATTTTGACGTTTTCGTCGGTTTGGGGAGCCTGTTTGAGGGCGTGGATGTGCGCGCCGAAATACTCGCATCCCCGCTTCTCGGTGACGTTAATCGCGGCGAGGGAAGAAATTACAAAGTCTTCGCGGTTTTTGGTAGGGTCTTGTTGTTCGCTGTCATACAACCTTTCAAATTCGTCAATGTAGGAGACTCCCGGCGGCGTTCCCACATTTTGGCCCAAGTCTACCAGCAAATCTGTCAGCCACATGGCGTGCCGCGCTTCGTCGGAAATGTGCCGGGAAAGGTCGCGCACGAGTTCTGGCGGCTTCCCGTCTAGCTGTTCGATCAAGTCCGTAAGGTCTTTGCAACTGCGCTGTTCGCTAAACCGATAGCGGTTGATGGTGATCAGGTGAATTTCGCGATCGCGCACCACTTGAGCTAAAATCTCGCGCGCTCCCATGCCGTTGCGGAGCTTGCGGGGATAGGCAACTGTCATCTTTTTATTTTGTTTTGTAAAGATACTTATATAAGTGTAACGCAGTTTTTTCGATAGCTAATTACCTCGCAAGGCAGAAAGTTGTTGTGTAGCAAGCAGATTGAATTTTTTACCGACAACTTTTTTACTGTAAGCTGCTACGCATTTAAATTGAATCCAGATCCGGGTTCTCCTGCCCGTTCCACAATAATTGTAGAAAAATTGACTGTCAAATTAGATGGACAACAGCTTATCGACCAGCGAAAATAGTTTTGAGTTGCCAGTCATACCATTTTAGATTTTAGATTTTAGATTAAAAATGACTGATGACGATCGCGGTTTGGATCGCGGGCCTACAGTTACATTCTTTGTTGAAACTGCTATCACCCAAGCGTTGCGCTCCGCTCCCAAAGCAATCTCGCGCACTCAAAACTTTTCAGGTTCGGTAGAGTCTTTTGCCTCAACACTAGCAGACTCTTGTTGAAATTTTCGCGCCTCTTCTACTTCCAACCTAGCCAGCGTTGTCGCCACATCGGCTAACTGTAAAGCCAGATTCATCCGACAAACCGGGTTTTTTTCCCTCCACAGGTCTTTTGCCAAGAAATGTACTCGATAGCGAAACATTTTAATTGAATTTGGCGGAGTAACTTTCACTGTCATAGTCTCTCTTCGGTTGAAGTTTGAATTCGGAGCAGCACCCGTTCTAGCTCCAGGTAAACAAATGTCAGCATGATTACTTTATCTTCATCGGTGATTGTAACACTACAGGTTGCCGATCGAGGTTCAACGCCTTCGTGCCTGACAACTACAGTATATTTGCCCTGCTTCAGGTTATCAAAATTTACATCTGCTTCAAATAGGTCAACAGTCTCCTCGGCCAGCACTCGTCCTTCTTGAGTTAGTAAAGTGACAAAGGCAATGCCGTCAACTGAAGTCATGGCGACGTTACTCTGATTGCGGATCATCACAAAAATATCGGACATCGTTTAGCCATTGGTAATTGCTAATTGCTAATTTATAATCAAAGCAGCACCTAACAAACAAAGAAGCATAAATACTGTGCATTATTTCAAGCTTTTGCTAATTTTGACGGCTAGTGCAGCGGTTCTGGGGGGAAAAAGTGGGGCGCTAGCTACTGCCTCGAATATCTCTGAGACTGAACCTTGTTTGCAGTTTCACAGCCTGCAAATAGCAGAAAAGAGCGATCGCAATTTAAGCAACTCGAAAGGTACATTAAAAGAAGGCAGTGCCATCTCTATCGATCCTGATGAAGTTACGGGCATACCAAAAGCTGAGGCAAGGGCACGTTTCATTCTCAATAAGGTATATCGGGTTCAGGAAGGCACTACCGCTGACGATTTGTTTATTGTTGATGAGAAAGCAAATAAATGGGCTGTAGAGGATGTTTCAGAAGCTACAGAGGGATCTACTACTCACAGCGTTGCCCAGATAGTGTCGGGTGACGGGAGAGTCTGGGCGCCGATCCAGAAGTTCTAAACTCCAAAAAAACGCCGCTTTTAAGGGCGGCGTTCTTATTAATTAAAAATCACAGGTTGAAAATGGTATAATTACCAGTTTTAACTTTTAATTTTTAATTATTAATTTTCTAACAGTCGTAGTAGAGAGCAAACTCGTAGGGGTGAGGACGCAGCCGCATCGGGTTGACTTCATTGTCGAGTTTGTAGGAAATCCAGGTTTCGATGAAGTCTTCGGTAAATACGCCGGTTTCTGTTAAGAAACTGTGGTCTTTTTCCAAAGCTTCTAAAGCGCCTTCCAAAGAACCGGGAGTTGAAGGAATTTTGCTCAATTCTTCAGGGGAAAGGTCGTAGATATCCACGTCCAAAGGTTCGCCCGGATCGATTTGATTCTTGATGCCGTCTATGCCGGCGCACAGCATGGCTGCAAATGCTAAATAGGGGTTGGATGTGGCATCGGGACAGCGGAATTCTAACCGCTTGGCTTTGGGGTTGGTTCCCGACAACGGAATCCGCACTGATGCCGATCGATTTCCTTGAGAGTAAGCTAAGTTTACAGGCGCTTCAAAGCCCGGAACCAATCGCTTGTAGGAATTAGTTGTGGGATTGGTAAGTGCCAAAAGTGCCGGTGCGTGCTTGAGAATGCCACCGATGTAATGCAGTCCCATTTGACTGAAACCTGCATATTGATCGCCTGCAAATAGAGGTTGGCCGTCTTTCCAAATCGACTGGTGAACGTGCATCCCGGAACCGTTGTCGTTAAACAGCGGTTTGGGCATGAAGGTGATGGTTTTGCCGTATTTTTTGCCGACGTTTTTGATGACGTATTTGTAAGTCAGCAAGTAGTCGGCGGCTTGAACTAATGTTGCAAAGCGGAAACCGAGTTCGCACTGACCGCCGGTGGCGACTTCGTGGTGGTGTTTTTCGATGGGTACGCCGCATTTTGCCATTGTCAGCAGCATTTCCGTTCTCATGTCTTGAGAGGTATCGGTTGGTGCTACTGGGAAATAACCTTCTTTGTAACGCGGTTTGTAGCCGAGGTTGCCGCCTGCTTCTTCTTTGCCGGAATTCCAGCGACCTTCGATCGAATCTACGTAATAGTACCCGGAATTTTGGGTTTGGTCGAAGCGAACGTCGTCAAAAATAAAGAATTCTGCTTCCGGGCCAAAGAATGCTGTATCGCCGAGACCGGTCGAAAGCAAGTAGTCTATGGCTTTTTGGGCAATGGTGCGGGGACAGCGACTGTACGGTTCGCCGGTGCGGGGTTCTTTGATGCTGCAGATGAAGCTGATGGTCGGTTCTGCCATGAACGGGTCAATCCAAGCGGTGGTCGGATCGATGACCATAGTCATGTCTGATTCGTTGATGGCTTTCCAGCCCCGAATGCTGGAACCGTCGAAGGGTACGCCGTCTGTGAATGCGGTTTCGTCGATTTGGTCGTGGAACAGGGAAAGGTGCTGCCAGATCCCCGGCATATCGATGAACTTTAGGTCAACGATCTGGATTTTATTTTCTTTTATGTAGTTTAGGGCTTCTTGGGGCGTCTGGAACATGACTTACTCCTGATATTGGTTGTGTCTTGGCGATCGGCAGATTTCAGACTGTTTGGGCGATCGTAGGCCTTCTGTACCCACTATTTTGTATCTATGGCTACAAAATTTTGAAGTGGGGGTTCAGTGCGGCCGGGCAGTTCGTGATTCTTGCCCTGTCGATTTTTCGGCTGAAGATACAAGGCAAACGGCTGAATTTTGCTGCCGTTTGCCGGGGATAGACTACCCTTCGTGAAAATCCTATCTCAAATCTTAATCAAACGCCGATTTGTAGTAGTCTACAATAGGCGGTCTGTCTCAGATAGCAAAGTATTGATAAAGATTTTTGGGAGAGAAACTTATGCGCGATGCAGTGACGAGCCTGATTGAAAATTATGATGTTGCTGGTAGGTATTTAGACCGAGATGGTATCGATCGGTTGAAATCTTATTTTGCAACGGGTACGGCACGGGTACAGGCGGCGGCGGCGATTAACAGCAATGCTGCGTCAATTGTCAAGCAAGCTGGTATTCAGCTATTTGCCGAACAGCCTGAATTGATCCGTCCGGGCGGAAATGCCTACACGACTCGCCGCTACGCGGCTTGTCTGCGTGATATGGACTACTACTTGCGCTATGCTACTTACGCCTTGGTGGCTGGAAGTACCGACGTACTCGACGAGCGCGTGCTGCAAGGTTTGCGCGAAACTTACAATTCTCTCAGCGTTCCCATTGGCCCGACGGTGATGGGGATTGGCATTATGAAGGAGATGGTTAAGGCTCAGGTGGCATCTGCTGGCTTGTCTGTGGGGCCTTTTTTGGAGCAGCCTTTTGATTACTTGATTCGCGAATTGAGCGAACAAGATATTTAAGTCAATTTGCTAGTTCTTTTAGCAGCAAATTGCACTTATGGCTTGCAGTTAGCAGCAGTTGGATCGATCGCTTTTTTTGGCCTCACAGCCTCCAAGCGATCTTTTTTTATGGGTTATGCCATTTGAGATTAAAAATTTGAGATTAAAAATTTGAATAATTGGGAATGACTGATGAATTAAGGATTTCGAGCTTTCCTATAGTTGCATTTTTTTTGGCAACCGATGTTAAAAATCGCCAATAAATCCCCAGACGAGGCATTTGTCCAGGGGATTTTTGGTTTGGCGCCGATCGACTTGTTCGGCGGTTGCTGCTTCTACTTCACCGTTGGGGTAAAGAATGTGGATGATGTCACCGCTGACGAAGGCCAGGGGATTTTCTTGACAATTGTTCGGACTGCTGATAGGAAAGTTAATTGTTTTCATTGTCGATCGCCCAGATTGTATTTGTAGTGCTTTCACCTGTAGGTATATGATCCCCTAGTCGCCAAAATTTTTGTGTGATTTTACGGATGTTTATCTGTGATCGAAATACAAATGCAGAGCGATCTCAGTCACATAATGTGAGGTGGGGCGATCGCCCCGCGACATCGCAAAACCAAAATAATCGCCAAAAATCAGCAGTCTGGTTTTTGCGTAAGTGCTAATCTGGTACTGTTCTTAACCCGATCCGTACAGATTAAAAACCTTGGCTAAACAGCGACTAGACACTTTATTGGTCAGCCTAGATTTGTGCAGTTCCAGACAGCAAGCTCAGGCTTTGATTCGGACTGGGAAAGTCTCTATCAACCAGCAGGTAGTTGACAAACCGGGCACTGAGGTTGACATTGCAGCAAAAATTCAGATCAAAGAGCGATCGCGCTATGTTTCCAGAGGCGGCGACAAATTAGCCAAAGCTTTAGAAGTTTTTGCGATTCCCGTTGCAGGCAGAATTTGTCTCGACGGCGGCATTTCCACAGGCGGTTTTACCGACTGTCTGCTGCAAGCCGGCGCCGCCTTAGTCTACGGCATAGATGTTGGCTACGGTCAAGCAGATTGGGGCTTGCGGAACGATCCGAGGGTAATTTTGAAAGAACGCACCAATTTGCGGTACATGACTGCTACTGAGCTTTACGGGGACTCTGGGCAAGCAGATTTGGCGGTAGTAGATGTGTCGTTTATTTCTCTGGATAAGATTTTACCGGCGCTGTGGGAATTGTTGGTACCACCGCGAGAAGCGGTGTTGCTGGTAAAGCCGCAGTTTGAGGTAGGGCGCGAGAGAGTCGGGAAAAAAGGCGTAGTAAGAGACTCAGCAACTCAAGCTGATGCGATTTTTCAAGTGTGGAAGGCAGCCACAGCTTTAGGATGGCAGCAACGCGGCTTAACGTGGTCGCCTTTACTTGGCCCGGCCGGTAATATCGAGTATCTTTTATGGTTGGGGATCGATCGCGAACAGGAATCAGACCCGAGGGCGATCCTCTTCGAGGGCTGCGCTAACGAAGATGGTGTGGTGAAGGAACGGATCGCACAAGTCACAAAAGCGGCCGCGCGCGAACTTGTCGATCGATTGTAGATTGTAGATTGTAGATTGATTTCAAGATTTGAAGCTAATCAATTTTAAAATTCAAATTTGGAACTCCAGATTGATCTAAAATTTCAATTTTTTTTGTCAATTGGACTCCTCAACTTTCACAAGAGTGAATAATTCCATGCAATCATTTAAACAAGTCGGTTCTATTTTACTGTACGTTCTAGGTGGCATCGGGTATGTAGCAATTGTAGCTACTATTGTAGGCGTTTCAATGCTGATCAAGTGGGCAGCCCTGCTACTAGCAGACAAATTATTATATACAATTCTGATTATCGGTGATTTGTTGAGGGGCATCGAAATTATTGAACTGTTAAATATATTAATATTTGCATTTATCGGTATGGGAGTGGGTGTCGCGACAAATCTTCTACACCCTAAATACGGCCGCAAAATTAGTGCGGCTTTGTTGATAGTTATAGTTCCCTTAGTGTTCATGATTACGCCAGCCATCAGATATAATTCTTGGCTGGAAAAAGTAGGAGAATCGGATAAATTATCGCCGGCGGAAACTGCAACATTAACTAACTCATTTTTGAATAGAAAAGTAGGATTGTCAGGTTTTATCGGTTATTACGTATATACTGGTCAGTTTCCGGTTATTCCGACGAAACAATCTGAGATGAAAGACCTCGACAGCTTTGAAAAAAAAGTTAATTCCAGATTTGTACAGTTCACAGGTATTGCTCCGACTATTGTTTCTTGGTCTATGCGGGTTTGTTTTTGGCTGATTAGAATATTTTACTTTTCTATAGCTATAATTGCGACGATCGCTCATTTTAGAGAAGGTATTAGAATCGCGAGACGGTAATACGATTTTAGATTTTAGATTTTAGATTTTAGATTTTAGATTTTAGAATTGGGAATCATATCAAATCAGGTAGCATCGGAATTAATATTACCCACAATCAGGACACGGCAATGCCGTGTCCCTACAATTAATCGCGGTAGGGAAACGGCACTGCCGTGTCCTCCGTTTATATCATTCCGGTGCCACCGGAATTAATATCAGTTGACCAATTTTTCTCAAGACTTGAAGAACCGTATAAAGTTCGTTCATTAGAGGAACAGGTGAAAAGATTCTTGATAAGTCATATTTAGGAGGATTCTGAAAGTCTAGCTTGACGAATACAATTTCACTGCCATTTGTCATGGCAGCAAAACTCGGTCTATCCTTGCGGGGATTGGCGGTCATGTATGCTAGTGTTTGGGGAAGTGCAGACATTACTGAAATGGTGGTGCGCTTCGACTCTAAGAGTGTCACCCAAAACTGATTTTGCATCGCTAAAACATCAATCCGTCCCTTGAGAGTTTCTACTTCATCATCCTCGTCATCTAAAACAATTTGTACAGATTTTTCAGCCATCATTTTAAAAGGTGGATCGTAAAAACCCGCTCGTTCCAATAGAGGCGAACCCGTGATTAGCGTAACGGTTCCTTCTGTAAGGCTTCCATCATTTAAACGATCAAGATATCGCCTCCGAATTAAATTGAGAGCGGCTTTATCGACTTCTGTAATTTCTGGTAAATCTGCATACCATTCGGGGAAAAATCCCTCGGATTCAGTTCGCGTAATATTGAATCGAGATTCAACATCTGCTAAAGTTTGGATGATTTCAGTAATGGCTGTTGTTTGTGTCAAATTTTAAACTCTTGCTGCAAGCGATCGATAATTGTATTGCGCTCGATGGTGGCGAGAATTTCTTGAATTACCGTATCTTGTCCCAGCGGGCCCCAGGTGCAGCCTTTTTCTAAATAAACTTGGGCGGCGCGACCGACAGCGTAGGTTCCGTAAGCTGCTAAACTAGCTTGAGTGACAGCAACTCCGGCAAAAGTAGAAAAGCCGATTTGGGGAGCAGCAACGGCCGCACTTTTGCCGAATCCCAAGAGGAAACTGCTACCCAATTCTCCCAAAAGTACGCCGCCAGCACTGGAGAAAATAGTCTGCCAAAGTTTCCCCGCTTCGTAACCAGTCATGGGTAAACCGTAAAGTCTGGATAAAGAGCGAATTAAGGCTAAATCTGCGACTGTTGCTCCCATTACATCCAAGAATGCGACTGGATTTAAACCCACAGCCAAAGCTTTATATTTTGCAAATTGCCAGATTAAATCTTCGGCTTCTGTGTGTCGCAATTTGAGAACTTGACGGGCAATGTTTGCTTCGGCATCTCTAGCTTCAACTAAAGCATTGAGAGCGAGGAGCGATCGACCTTCTCTGTTAAGAATTGTGAGAATTTTATGTTTGAGTTCGTCTATCTGTGCGGGCGGGGACTCCCATTCGTTGGTTACTCTTCCGTCTGACCATTCCACTCGCACTTGCACCGGCGCGGGTTCGGCGGCTACCATGACTATTTCTAAAGATTTGGCAGTTTTAAACGGTGATTTTGCAGTAGATTTATCAGATGGGTTGTTTGGGCGATCGGACAAATTTTCGCTATCTGTTTCCTCTGTTACCGCAGCGGCTGCTAACTGTTCGGAATTTCCCAGCGCTTGCAAACTTTGGTAAATAGCTTTTCTGTCTAATTCTGGATAAAGGTCAATTTTATTAAAAACTAAAATCAGCGGTTTTTGAGCTGTTTGCAATTCGCACAGTGCTTGATATTCAGTGCGGGTGATATCGCCTGCAACGACAAACAGAATTAAGTCAGCTTGGCGAGTTACTTGTTTCGCCATTTCGCCGCGCACTTCACCGCCAACTTCATCAATTCCGGGAGTATCGATTAATTCAACTTGTATTTTTTCTGTGTCTTCTGCGGCGGGAATAAAAGGAATCGTCCAGCGCACGGAACGCGGCCACTGAGTCACGCCGTTGAGAGGGCCTGTTTGCAGGATTTTTTGACCTAAAAGCGCGTTTAATACGGCTGATTTGCCGCGGCTGACTAGGCCGAAAGTAGCAATCCGAATGACCTTGTTGTCGAGTTTTTCTGAGGTGGAAGTTAAGATGTCTAACTGATTTTGCAGCGTTGCTTCTAATTCTGTATTATTGGAGTTTTTTTTGCCTTGGCGCAGGTGGGAATAGCGCGCCAGGGATTGGCGCAAACTGGCGCGGGCTAGGGACAAGCGATTTTCTTGAATGGAATTGTCAGC
This sequence comes from Microcoleus sp. N3A4, assembly GCF_036701805.1. NCBI lineage: Bacteria > Bacillati > Cyanobacteriota > Cyanophyceae > Oscillatoriales > Microcoleaceae > Microcoleus > Microcoleus sp. N3A4. Next base: position 6,589 of record NZ_JAUBRJ010000012.1, on the reverse strand, counting down.
CATTGGCGATCGGCTTTTTTAAGCAGGTATAATTGATCGTCGAATTATAAATCCTATTTCTTATTTTAATACAATTTTTCATAAATTTATAATTTTTTAGTTGTGAGTTTTCCAAAAAATATTGAACGGGCAAGATGCCCGTTCCACAATAACAAAAAAATTTTTGTGGCACAGGAATCTTGCCCGTTCGTTCCACAATAACAAAAAAATTTTTGTGGCACAGGCATCTTGCCTGTTCTTTTCCCTAAAACTAGGCTCCGCCTCGGAAAATTTTATCGACGTTCAGTTCCATATTGGGAAATGTAGGTGAAATAATGCGATCGCTCCCTCTGAATTGTGTAATCCTATACTCTCCGTCCACAAGCTGGCAAACCGAGAGCGTGGGTTCTTTGGGGTCGCCAATATGACGTATTCCGCCGAATGCAGCATAATCCGCAATCCAATATTCGAGAATTCCCATCATTTCGTAATCTGCCAATTTTTTTAGATAATCGTCGCGCCAGTTGGTACTGACAACTTCAACAAGCAGCGGGATAGATGTTCCTTGGGTGATTGTTGCTGACTTCAACCATAAGGGTTCGGATGCTAAAGCCTGACGGTTTAATAGCAAAACATCCGGGATATATCCTGTATCTTTAGCTGGTGGCTTAACTAGCGCTTTCGAGGGAATGCGGTATGGAAGTTGCAGTTGGGTGTAGAGCAGCGTAAATTCTTGAACCAGGTATGCTGTGATATCTTCGTGTTCTCCTGTTGGCTGCATTTCAACCATTACCCCGTCGTGGAGTTCGTAGCATCTGTTTTCGGATTTGTATTCTATAAATTCTTCAAAGGTTAGTATTTTTGGTTTAGTTTGTATCATCGTGCAAACTTTATTTGATTGTAGAATAGAAGGAAGAAGGAAGAAGAAAGAAGGAAAATATTAACTGGTTTCCCGGCTCTGCCGGGGAACAGGCATCTTGCCTGTTCCACAACAATAAAACTGTCTTGTGGAACAGGCATCTTGCCTGTTCCTTTATTTTACTTAATTGGCTGAATTTACTGCCTCGGACTGAGACATCTGAGGCGAGAGACGACTCGCCACTTGATTGATGAAAGCTTGCAAGAAGGAAACTTGCTGATTTTGCGTAAATACTGCTTGCAAAGTTTTAGTCAACTGGTGGATATTTAGAATGCCTGTGGCAGCATTTTCCAATTCTTGAGTTGAGAAATATTCGATTAAACTCAGTCCCGCTATTCTGGTAAAATAGGCTGCACTAATTCCCTGCACCGCGCCTCCTGCTACATAGGTGACGGCATTGCTTTTCAGCAGTCCAGTAATAGTTTGAGTAGACAGTTCTACTAATCCCAATTTGAACATTTGACTTGCCAAAGTTGCCGCTACTGTTTTAGCTTGGTCTAAGGAAAACTTTTGCTGGTAGATAGCGCCGAGATCGATTACGAGTTGGGTGCTGATGGCGGTTGTTGCTAGCAAGTCTAAAGCGGGAACCGGATTAGCAAATACGGCGGCGGCGGCGATGTACTGATATTGTTCGATAATGGGAATTGCCCGATCGCGCCTGACTGCATTTAAGAAGGTTTTCGCCTCTAATTTGATACTTGCAGCTTCGCGCACTGCACTCGCCCAGACCAACTGTTGCCGTTCTTCCGTTAAGATTTTAGTCAATCTTTCCGTCAGCGCGTCGAGTTGAGAAACTTGATTTTCGATCCGTTCTTGAACAGTGCCGTCAGCTTGGTGCTGCCGCACTTTAATAGAATTGGGAGAAGCTGCGATCGCAATTATATCTTCTGTCCCCAATATTCCTTGCATTTTCTGCTGCAAAGAGTGCAAAACCTGCGACTGCTGTTCTGGCAAATATTGGTCTAGTTTGTTCCAGACTAGCAGCACGCGCTGACCTGCGGACGCTAGCTGAGATAATGTTTTAAATTCGGAATCTGTGATGTCGCCCGCTGTCACAAACAGCACTAAATCACCGCCGATTTTGGCATCGGTATTTGTATTGGCAAACAGCGGTGCTGTTTCTGGGAAACTCAGCTTTTGCGGGTGTTGAGATGCCCAATTAGAATTTAAAACTTGAATTAAGGCAGTTTTGCCGACAGCTTTGCCGCCAGTTACGGTAATCCGCAAATCTTGTCTGTCTAATTCGGCTCTGAGCCGATCGAGCTTTGCTGTTAGATTAGCCGGATTTGCCGAGTTTTGAGCTTCTGAGGCTAGCAAATTAATTGCGGCTTCGGAAGTCGCGATCGCTTTTTCGGCTGCTTCCCTGTTCGCTAGGGGTTGCGGGAGTGCGAGTTCGAGTTTGGGGGATTGTTGCTTCCACCACCAATACCCCGCACCGGCTGCCGCCAAGCCGATGAGTGCCGTTTCGCCCATTTCTGAACCCGAATGCTGTAGAGTTTCCAACAGCCACAGCGCTGCTGAAAGTCCTATTCCCCCAATTAAAATCGGTCGCCGCAAGTTAAGTGTCATTTTTCCCTTCCTGTGGGTATTTTCGCCAAGCTTAACCTTACCGGGCTTGGCCTCCCTCCCTATATTCCATCGTACCTCTGCAAGATCAAAATTGGCAGGCGGGCGATCGGGCTTTTGGGCGGATTACACCCTAAACATTTTCCAGAATTGCAAAATGTTTGTAGTAGTGAGATGTTGCACCATTCTCAATTACTTGTTTAGGAACAGGCCGGAAAGCCTGTGAAGCGAGAAAATTCACTCTTTGTGGAACAGGCCGGAAAGCCTGTTAAGCGAGAATGGTGCAAAATGTTTGTAGTAAGGAAGTCCGTCCTTGGTGTTGAGTTGCGAAAGAAAGGACTTTAGTCCTCACTACAAACTGTTAATCTTTGAGAAATCGGACTGGTAATTGTTTAATCTCCCAGACAAATTCCCAAACCGCGGGCCGTTTTAACCAGAGTACCATCGAATTCTACAGGTCTGTATTTTGCGATCGCATCTTCCAGAGGAACGCTCACAACTTCCCGCTTTTGCCAAGATACCATGCAGTCGTATTTCTCTTCGGCAATTAAATCAACTGCTGCGACGCCAAAAGCAGAAGCAATTAATCTTTCTAGCGATGAAGGAGTTCCTCCGCGTTGAATATGTCCCAAAACAGTGACGCGAGTTTCTGCACCGCTGCACTCCGAGATTGTATCAGCTAAATACTGACCAATTCCGCCTAATCGACTTTGACCTAAGCGATTTGTGTGCATTACTAATTCGCCTTTTTCAGTGCGAACTGCCTCCGCTACTATAATTAAACAGTAGTTTTTTCCCCGGTCTTGGCGTTCTTGGATTTGGGCGCAGATTTTGGAAATTGTGTAAGGGATTTCGGGAATCAGAATTATATCAGCTCCCCCAGCAATTCCGGCACTGATCGCAATATGTCCGGCGTCGCGTCCCATGACTTCAACAATCATGACGCGACTGTGACTGGCCGCAGTAAAATGCAAGCGATCGAGTGCTTCAGTGGCAATATTGACAGCAGTATCAAAACCGATGGAACGCTCGGTAATTCCGACATCATTATCAATAGTTTTAGGAATAGCAACTAAATTCAAATTGCCGTGTTGAGCAATCTTCCTGAGAATGGCGAGACTACCGTCACCACCAATGCCAATTAAAGCATCCAAACCTAGTTGATGATAGCCTTCGATAATGTCCTCAGAACGATCGCGTAGAGTCCCATCAGGCATCGGGAAAGCAAAAGGGTCGCCTTTATTTGTCGTGCCTAGCATCGTACCGCCAATGGTGAGCCACGAGTCTACTTTCTCAATATCCAAGGGAATTGCTTGAGGGGGACGACTCATCAATCCGTTGGTGGCTTGACGAATCCCCATCACTTTCCAATTGTAAGTTCCCGCTGCGCGGTGGACAACGGCTCGAATGACTGCATTTAAGCCTGCACAGTCACCTCCGCTGGTGAGGATGCCGATACATTTTTGTTCTCCCATAATTAATGCCCGACTTTTGTTACTCAGAACATGAGTTGATATTTTTAGATCCCGATCGTCCAATCCTTATTTCTAACCTAATTGAGCGGCTCATCCCTGACGCACCCACAAGTTTGTTTGCCAACTAAGTAGCGTCCCAAATCACCATCTCAAACAAAACATAAATTTTACTTGGGATTGAGGCGTTTAGAAACTTGGTTAATTAGGCCGCTGAGAATTGCGCCGCCCATGAGAATGCCGAGGGCCGGATTAAATACGGGCTGCCACAGACTGTACCACAAATCAAAACCCAGATTCACTCCGGTCGATCTACCCGCTACTGCGATCGCAAACCACGCAAAACTGGCAAAGACGAAAAATACATCAGCTACTAAAATCAAGTTGAGAAAGTTAAGAAATTTATCTTTCATTGTCGAGGGTTCCTTTTGAGTGTATATGTGTCAACTTTTGGCAAGCGGTTGGTAATGGAGCGGATTGATAGCTGCAACTGGCGATCGAATAAAGATAAAATATCATTCAATTGTTTTCGCACACAGGCTATCAAGATATGGTTCGCTATACACTTCCTCAAAGCCCCGAAATTATTTTAACTGTCAAAGGGAAAGATTCAGGCAAAGCCCGCGAAGAAGCGATGGATCGGCTGATGGAGCTCATGGATGAGGGTAAGCTGCCTACACAACTCCTGGAGGGATTTGGGCCCAAGCAGTTTGTTGAAGTTAAGGATATCGAAGATGCTGCGTCAGACGGCGAGGACGCGATTACTGAAGCCGTACAGATTTTGAGCAATTTGGCAAGTCTCAAATTGAAAGTCATGGAATCCCGCGAAGAAGCCCTCAAAATCCGGGCGGCGATCGACATTTTGTTTACAGATGAGGCTGTAACTGCCGAGGAAATTGGTCGCTTGAAAGATGGTTTCAAGGTTCTCAAAAACTTCGCTCAAGCTAACGTCCGCTATCGAGAAGCTAGAAGTAAGGCGGAAGAAGCGCGGGCAATTCTCGACGAAGCTTTGCAATCTGTCGAACCCGAAAACAAGGCACAGAAGTCGGCAAAATAGTAGGAGGTTGCATTGAAACTCACATCTTGCACCATGCTCAAAAACAGGCTTTCCGGCCTGTTATAAGCTGTTCGGCATTTAAAGGAGGATAGTAGGGTGCGTCAGTCAATAAGCGTTTCCCATGTATAGTAAGTGTTCTAGCTGACGCACCTTACCTGGATCGTTAATGGTTTAAATGCTCCACAGCTTACAAGAAAATTCACTCTTTGTGGAACAGGCATCTTGCCTGTTCCTAAAAAGCCGATTGACAATGGTGCAACATCTGAGTTTAAACCTATTTCTATCATTGCGATCCGAAACCAAGCAATCGCCGAGGTTTGCGATTGCTTCGTTTCTTTATTCAGACATACAATAACTCTGCTGCCAGACATACTATTAACTGTATCCACATTGAAATCAGGAATAAATTGTGAGCCAACAACAAACAGGAACTCTCAGAAACTCGATGTCAGGCAGCTTGCTGCTGGCTAAAAACTTAGGTTTTGAACCAAAAACTGTGATTGATGTCGGCGCGGCATTGGGAACTTTTAACCTTTATGACACTTTCCCCAATTCGCGACATTTGCTAATTGAGCCGATCGCCGAAAATGAACCTTATCTCGCCAAAATTTGCCGCAAGCTCAAAAGTGCAGAATACATTATTGCGGCAGCGACCAAAGCATCGGGAGTTTTCACCCTCAACGTCAGTCCCGATATGCTGCATTCTTCGATTTCTGAAAATCGCCTTACTGACAGCAGCAATCCTTATTTGAGAAACATACCGGCAATTACCCTGAATGGAATATGCCGGGAAAGAAACTTGTCAGGCCCGTATTTAATTAAAGTTGATGTAGACGGACAAGAATTAGATGTTTTAGCGGGAGCAACTGAGATTTTGCAGCAAACTGAATATGTAATTGTAGAAGTTACTTTGTTCGGTCAGATGTATGATGTAATGAGTTTTATGAAGTCCCAAGGATTCGCAGCTTACGATATTGTTGATTTGGGATATCGCCCGAGTGATACAGCTTTGTGGCAAGTTGACATGGCTTTTGTTAAAGAATCCGGTCAATTCAGAAGAGATAGCAGTTACGCGACAGGACAGCAGGATATCGAAGCCGTTAACTCGTATCTCAAAGCTTATCGGGAAAGTTTCATGAAATACATTGACACTCATTACAGCGACCCAGTAGAGCCGGAACCACAGGTCAGTCAAGCTGTTGTGCGCGAAGATTATGTCATAATTTAATCAGCTATTGTGCATTTAAACTGCATACTTGGGGCGGCGTCGCAGCAACGACCCACAAGAGTTTGATTTGATGATTTGTTGACGTGCAATTTAAATACTGATCGAGCTTATAATGTTCAGTATAAAATCACCTATAAGTTCGTATTGAGGACTTTATTCATCATAATTTTATGATGAATAAAGTCCTCAATACAAACCAAAACTTAGGATCGCAAATTAAATAATTTACACAAGTTTGTGGGATGGGCGTCCCGCCCGTCCAGAAAGGACGGGTGGGAGCATCTCAGTTTTGCAAAAAGCATTTTTTTTATTGTAGTGCGAGCGTCCCCGCTCGCGTGTGGTACAAGACGCGAGCGGGGACGCTCGCA